>CAYWHF010000122.1:0-7277 GCA_964457695.1 uncultured Methylocapsa sp. | reverse complement strand
TAAAGCGGTTCCCGCTGGATTGGCTTGGGTGGGATTACGGGGCAACGGTTTTGGAAAGCGCAAGGATCAGCAGAGATTTTTCTGTGAAAGCCGAAATGCCAATCATTGTTGAAAGCTTAACCCGTTTGCTGCCCTGGGGCAGAATTACGCCTTAGGGATCACACTCGAAACGGTTGCCGGGCGAAGCTAATCGTATCGGCGCCCATCGGGTACGATGGCAACGCTAACAGGCTGCCGCCTCCTGCGCAATTTGCCAAAATTCCGGGCGGGCTTGCGACAGCCTGCCGCCAATGCGAATGGGCGCGATCTTTGCCGCAAGGCCTCTCATATCAAGCTCGACCGCGATGCCGCAAAGTGTCGCCGCGCTGGCAGCCGGCTCAAAACGTGCCGCGGGCAGTTTGGTCATGAAGCGGCGAACTGGCTCCTCTTTATCCATACCGATGACGGAATCATAATCCCCGGTCATTCCGACGTCGGTTATATAGGCCGTCCCATGCGGCAAGATCTGATGGTCGGCGGTCGGCACATGCGTATGCGTTCCGGCAACGAGCGAAACCCGGCCATCGACAAAATGCGCGAAGGCCTGCTTTTCGCTCGATGCCTCGGCGTGGAAATCGATGATGAAGGCATCGCAACCCGCTCCCAAAGGGCAGGCCGCGATTTCGCGGGCGGCCGTCGCGAAAGGATCGTCCAAGGCTTCCATGAAGACCCGCCCCATGAGGTTGATGATCAGAATACGGGGGCCGTTTGCCGTTTCCATCATATGGGCGCCATTGCCGGGCGGGCCGCTTGGATAATTGAGCGGCCGAAGGAGCCGCGGTTCGCGGGCGATGAAGACGAGGGCCTCGCGCTGGTCGAAGGCATGATTGCCGAGCGTTATGCAATCTGCTCCTGCACCGAGCAATTCGGCGCAGATGGTCTCCGTGATCCCGAAGCCGCCGGCCGCATTCTCCCCATTGACAATGACACAGTCGATCCGCCAATCGGCGCGCAGCCTTTGTATGTGCTCCAAGAAAACGGCGCGCCCGGCCCGGCCCACGATGTCGCCGATGAAAAGGAGGCGCATTTTATTGTGCCCGGTGTGCCTGGCAGTCGATCAACTCGCGCTCCGTTAGGACGTAATCGAGGCTTTCATCATGCGATTCGTTTGGAATGCCGGGGAATTCTTGGTCTGCAAAGGCGACACCGACCGCGCAGACCGGCTTCATTGCACGCAATTGCCGCAGTGTGCGATCGTAAAATCCGGCGCCATAGCCAATTCTATTCCCAGCCCGGTCGAAGGCCGCCAATGGCACGAACAGCAAATCGGGCGCAACCTCAAGCGCGTCCCCCAGCGGTTCCTCGATTTTCATTTTTCCTTTCACCGTCGGCTCGCCCGGACGCCAAAGCCGGAACACAAGCGGCGTGCCGCGCTTGCCGGTCACCGGGAGTGCCGTTTTGATACCGGCCCTTGCGAGGTGTTCAAGCAAGGGCAGGGTCGAAGGCTCATTAGGCAAGGGAAAATAGGCAGACGCGACCTGCGGCCTAAAGCGCATGGCAATAGCGAGACCTGCGTTTGCAAGATGCTCGGCAAATGTCTCGGCCGCGCCGCTCTTTGTCTCAGCCCGAAGCGCCAAGGCCTGCGTGCGCAGGGCGGCTTTGTTGAGTTGCATCGTGAACAGGGCGTCGAAAAGATGGTGGAAAAGCTCGTGCCTGGCACCGCTCGCCAAGGGGTCAGGTTTGGCGTCGGCGCTCATACGGGGCCGCGATGGCCGTGGGATACCGGTCCCGGGCACCTACGAAGTAGGTGGGCGCCATATGGCCAAGCCCACGGGCAAGGCCAGGGACAGCTCCCTTCAAGACCGATAAGGCCCCGGGGATTCTGATCCTGCACGCACCCCGCAGCTCCGCCGGTCAAATCTAGAGCAAATGGCGCCCAATTGCCAGGGTTATGGAGGCCGCGCGATAGACGGTTGCGATTTCGGCTCCAAAGCCGCATTTTGAGCGCAAAATTTCTCCGCCGTTTCGGGGGCGGACGTCAGAAACAGAGCTGGAGGATGAGATGAAAAGGATTTTTGGCCGCGCCCGTGGCGGGGGCCAGGGCGAGGCCGCAAATGCGGCCAAGCCGGATGATTCGGCCGGGGCGCTGATCAAAGACGCCACGACGGCGAGTTTCAGCGCGGATGTCATCGCGGAATCGGCGCGCCGGCCTGTGCTTGCGGATTTCTGGGCGCCCTGGTGCGAACCCTGCAAGCGGCTCGGGCCGGTTCTTGAGAAAATCGTGAAAGCCGCTGCAGGAAAGGTCAAGCTCGTCAGATTAAATATCGACGAGCATCCGGAAATCCCCGCCAGGCTCGGGGTTCGATCCATCCCGGCGATCATCGCCTTTCAACGCGGCCAGCCGGTCGACGGTTTTATGGGCGCTTTGCCGGAACGAGAGATTAAGGGTTTCATTGAGCGGCTCGCTGGCCCGCTCGATGATATTGCCGATCGCCTGGCCGAGGCCGAGGCCGTGGCCGCTGTCGGCGAGAGAAGCAGGGCGGTGGAGATTTACCGGGCAATCATCGCCGCAAACCCCGGCGATCCGGCCGCCGTCGCTGGTCTTGCAAAGCTCCTCATATCGGCAGGAGAGCTCGAAAGCGCTAAGCGCATGCTCGCTGCGGTGAGCGCGAGCGGCGAGCGCGACGGCGCGATCATTGCGGCCAAAGCCGCCCTCGACCTCGCCGAACAGGCGGCCAACCTTGGCGATTCGTCCGAGCTCGCGCAAAAGATCGCGGCCGACCCAAACGACCACCAGGCGCGGTTCGATTACGCTATCCTTCTCAACTCTCAAAACTGCCGCGTGGAGGCGGCAAATGAGCTCGTCGAAATCATTAAACGCGACCGGGAATGGAACGATGACGGGGCGCGCAAACAGCTGTTGCAATTTTTCGAAGCTTGGGGCGCGGCCGATCCGGCAACCATCGCCGCAAGACGAAAACTCTCCGCCGTACTATTTTCTTGAAGAAATGCAATTCCGGGCGCCGGGTATTTGCCTTGCTCCGCCAATTCAAAATTTTGGCCGGCGTTTTAAGGTGAATTTCTGCCTCGCGCCAGAAGCAGCCGGGATTCGCACTCTCGCCCTGGTCGTTGGCAAAATGCCGAATAAGCGTGACGAATGAATTCGGATAGCTCTCCCCCCGGCATCCCAGCGTCATAAATCTGTCAATGCTCCGATCTCGATCCGTAATATTTCACCCCTAAAAATAGATCCTCGTTTCTGCACGGCGTGGGTTACCTCGCCTAACGAATCAACGGACGAAACAAGGGCGGATCAGATGAACAGGATGACATTCTACTTCACCAGCGCGCTGGTGGCACTCTTGACTGTGGCCGCGGCGCCGGCCTATGCGGCCGGCGGTAACGCTTGCCGGCTCGCGGCGAATGGCAACGGAGTCCAGCGGATCGTTTATATCCAGTTTGACAATGTGCATCTCCGCCGCGACAATCCGAACGTCCCTTCGGATCTCGAGCAGATGCCAAATCTGCTTAACTCTTTAGAAAATCAGGGCAAGCTTCTCACCAATCATCACACGCCGCTCATTTCCCACACCTCGGTCGACATTTTGACTTCGCTCACCGGCGTCTATGGCGACAAAATGGGTATCCCGATCGGCAACACGATTCTCTACTTCAGCGGCGCCAGCTCTAACCACACCAGTTCCTTTGCCTATTGGACAGACAATCTCGGAACGACGTCAGTCCCCCATATGGTCGACCGGCGGGGAAAAGTTCATCCGGCCCCCTGGGTACCTTTTACCCGCGCGGGATGCGATGTCGGCGCTTTCTCGGTTGCGAACATCGAGTTCGAGAACACCACGAGCGATATCGACAAGGTCTTTGGTCCGAACTCGCCGGAGCACAACGAGAATCTTGCGAACCACGACTTGGCAGTCGCCGATTTCGAGGGCATCGTTCTCCATTGCGCTAAAGGCAGCCCGCTATGCGCAGGCTCGGCGAATGCGGCCCCCGACAGTCTCCCAGACGAGCCCCGCGGCTATGATGGCTTTCAGGCGCTCTTCGGCAACAAGTATCTGGCTCCCGCGCTCAACCGCAGCTCATCGATTGTCATCAATGATCTCGATGGCGTACCGATATCGGACGGGCCGAATGGAACCGGCAACCCTGGCTTCCCAGGTTTTGATCCTTCGCCGTCGCAGACGCTCGGCTATCTCGCGGCGATGCTCGAGGCCGGCGTGCCGGTAGTCTATGGCTATATCGAAGACGCCCACGACAATCACGATTTTCCATCCAATCCGGACGGCGCGTTTGGCCCCGGGGAAGCGGATTATGTCGCGCAGCTCAAAAAATTCGACTCGGCGTTCGGCAAGTTTTTCACGCGGCTCGCGACAGACGGCTTCACCCCAGCCAACACGCTCTATGTCATCACCGCCGACGAAAACGATCATTTTGCCGGCGGGGCGCCGACGCCTCCCGGTTGCGACGGCATCAACGTGCCCTGCACCTATCCTACTAATAAGGGCGAAGTCGATGCGGATCTGAACAATCTGTTTTTAGGCGAGGCTGGCGACAGCACCCATTTCAATATCGATTTCGACGATGCGCCCGGCATCTGGATCGATGGAAATCCGGCCCAAACCGATCCAGCGGTGCGCAAGCTTGAACGAGAGGCGGCTCACCTTAAAGGGTTCGACCAAGTCACCGGCCAAGTCAATCAGATCACGAGGGCACTAGCGGACCATGCGGAGCAGGCTCTGCTTCACATGGTTACGTCGGACCCGAACCGGACACCAAACTTTATCTTATTCGACAATCCGGATTATTTCTTGCTGACGGCGAAAACGCCGGCGCCCTGCACGGCGACGACGCCTGGCTTCTTTACGCAGGACCGCGGCCTTGCCCGGAACCATGGCGTTTTTCAAGCGGAGATCACGCACACATGGCTTGGTCTCGTTGGACCTGGTGTAAGGTCAGAAGGACGGACCGGTGAAATTTTCTCCGATCATACGGACATTCGTCCGACGATACTGAGTCTTGCCCACCTCAAGGATGACTATGAGCATGACGGGCGCGTTCTGTTCGAAGTGCTCATGCGCGACGCGTTGCCCGATGCGTTACGCGACAATCTGGACCTTTTCTCGCGGCTTGCAGCTGCCTACAAAGACATCAACGCTCCCGTCGGCAAATTTGGCATCAAGACGCTTACGGGCATCTCAACAGTTGCCCTCAAGAGCGATGATTTGACCTACGCGACCCTCGAGAAAAAGATCAGAGACCTCACCAAACGGCGCAACGAGATTGCCGGAAAGATGATCGCAATCTTGGAGAATGCCGCCTTCCGTAACAAGGAGATCGACCGGGGCGAGGCCGAACGTTTGATCGACCAGGCCGAAGATTTGCTCGCGGCGCTTAATTAATTCGAGCCACGGAACAGAGCCTGTCCATGTCGCGCAGCATGGACAGGTTTGTGCTCAGGGCTTGATTGGTAAAAGCGCAAAGCGCGGCACTTTTCCCGGTTGGAATCCAAATCCGAACGTACTGCCGGAGGGATTCGCCAATTAGGCAAGCTGGACGGAAGTTTAGCCTGCCAGGCAACCCTTTATACTGAGAGACGACGTCTTGTTTTTCTGACCGTTTCTCTGTTGATCCTTCTCATGCTCAAGGTCAAGCCTAAGGCCAAGCCCAAGCCCAAGCCCAAGCCCAAGCCCGTGACCTCCTTGAATTTTGAAACTGCGGGCTCTGGAAGACCGGTCCTGGCGCTGCATGGCTACGGCGCCTCGCTGTTCTCGTGGCGCCATTTGCCTTCCGGTCTCACGGACCGGCGGGTCATTCGTGTCGACCTCGCCGGCCACGGCGGCTCGCCGCCGCGCGCAGATAGGCGCTACGGCCTCGCCGATCACGCCGCACAGATTATCGAGTTCATCGACGAACAGCGGCTGGAGGAATTCGATCTCATCGGACATTCCTTGGGCGGCGGCGTCGCGCTCATGATCGCGCTCGATTTTGCTAAGCAGCGGCCTCATGCAATCGGGCGCCTCGTTTTGGTCGACAGCGTGGCGCTGCCACAGCCTTTGCCGTGGCTCTTGAAGGTCATCAGAGCTCCCCTCGTCGGAGCTGTTCTTTTCTCTCGGGTTCCAGGGCAAATGATCGTGCGGACCATCTCGCCCGCAGCCTACTATAATCGCAGCTGCATCACCGAGGAGATGATCAAAGCCTATGCCCAAAACCTCGCGACCGCCGCAGGGCGCCGGGCAATGATCGAGACGGCCCGCCAAATCATCCCGGAAGATATGCCGGGGCTCATTGCGCGCTATCATTCCTTGCGTCTGCCGACGCTGCTTATCTGGGGCACGCGAGACCGGGTCGTATCGCCCGCGATTGGAATTACGCTGAATAGTCTGATTGAGGGGTCCAAACTGATCCTCATCGACGATTGCGGCCACGTTCCCCAGGAAGAGAGGCCCGAGATCGTTATCCCCGCAATCGCGGATTTTCTGGCGGATATGGGTTAGGGCGATGAACGGCCCGCCGTACGGAAAAATAGCTCGGCTGGTTACTCGCTGGCTGGGCTATCTTGCGCTCGCCGTCATATCGGCTGCTGCATGGCCCTGGCGGCGTCTTGGCCAAATCGGCGGTGCGGAAGGCAAGAGAAAGGCCCGGGAAAAATTAACATCCGTAAAATCAATCTGTTATGCTTGAGCGCCGGTCGTTTGTGCGACTTGTTTGCGGCAAGTTTCTTAAGCGCGGCCATGGATAAAATAATACTTGACAACATACGTCAGTTATATTATTAACCAATCATCGATGTCACCAAACGATTTGGTCTTCTCCTTTCTTCCCTAGCCTGCTTGGGTCCCCCCTTCCCAAGCAGGCTAATCCCGTCGAGGCTCAATTCGGTTACCCGCATGCCTGGGACGCCGCCGTTTTCTACGGTGAACGCGACTCCTGATTTTTCGATGGTGCTGGGTGCTGCAGCGGCGACCGCTGCGGCAGTGATAATGACGCTTTACGGAGAACGATCAGCGGTTTGGAAGACGCGGAATCATAGTTCAGGGTTCGAGAGGGATCAAGATTCGAATGTGGTCGAGAGCGCCCGACCTTGAACAAAGGAGCGGCATTACGCCATGAGTGCATACGCTATAGCTCGTACAACATCGCAAGCAGAGGCTTTTCCCGCGCAATTTCTGCCTATCCAGGATGATTTGGCCGAGCGCCTCACACCGCCGGAGAAAGCATTGATATCGGCTATCGAATATCTTTTGGCCAATGGCTTGCCCAGCGCTGTTGATGCCGCCGCC
>CAYWHF010000121.1:3493-7319 GCA_964457695.1 uncultured Methylocapsa sp. | reverse complement strand
CAGGAGGCGAATTCCGGTCTCCCATGGCAATTGCCGTGATCGGCGGACTGCTCGTGTCAACCGCATTGTCGCTGATATTCGTTCCGGCCATGTTCACTCTGATGGACGATATCGCGCAATTGGCGTCGCGGCTCGGCAAGCGTCTCGTCACTTCCGGTCATGCGAGCGAGCAAATAAAAAAAGACGCGTCAAAATAATTTTCGGGCGGAACTCAGCTCTGGCGCGCTTCGGCCCTGAGACGGTCGGCATCCAACAGCAAAATACGTCCGCGGCGGAGTTCAAGAATTCCTTCCCGCCGCCATTGCTGAAGTTGACGGTTAACGCTTTCGCGCGCCACCCCGACGTAGATTCCCAACTGTTCCTGGGAAATGCAAACCTCCGATCCGAAGTCGGCGGCCAGGGCGCAGAGACGCCGCGCGAGCCGGACCTGCAGCGGCAACAAAATGGACTCTTCGAAACGGTCGCTGGCCCATCTAATCCGCTGGCACAGCAGCCCGATAAGTTTCACGGAAACCCGCGGCTCGCTCTCGAGATAGTTTAGAAAATTATTCCGGCGGACAACGAAAAGCTCGCTGGGTTCGGCGGCCAGCGCATCGGCCGTGCGGGGTTCGCCATCGAGCACCGCGATTTCTCCGAAAAGATCGCCCGGCCCTAAAACATTCATCGTCAGCCGTCCGCCGTCGACCGAGCCCGTCTAAATGCGAATCTGTCCCCGTCGAATCCCAAACAATGCATCCCCCCTGTCGCCCTTCTGAAACAGCATCTCGCCCGTGGCGAGGTGCTGCGTGTGGCACATCGCGGCAATCTTGTTGATCGAATCGGCGTCGAGTCCCGAGAAAAGGGGATTCATCCCGAGGAGGACCGCAAATTCAGACTGCTTGCTCATTTGCCGGCCCACGGGATTCATTGCGGGAAAGCTCCAAAAATATCGGCAAATGACGCCGCCCGTCAAATCTATGCTTCCGGGGAATTCACAATATCTGGACCCTCTGAGTGTAGCCTTGATGGAGCAGTCCTTACGACTCGTGGCTTGCCCCGTCCTTGCGGGGGCATTGCTCCGCAGCAATCCAGGAGCCGCAGTTGGCTGCTGGACCACTTCGCCTGCGGCTCGCGATGATGACATCGACGGGCTCTTACCGGAGATGGCGTTCCTTTTTCGCAAGCGCCGCGATCGGTCCGTCGAACCAGGGGAGGCCGCGTGTCCACTCGGTATTATCCAGAGAATTTTGTCAGCCGCGCCAGGATCGCCTGGCCGTGGCGCAAATCATCGCGTGCCTTGGCCTTGTCGCCCGATTGCTTATGCACTAAGGCGAGTTTCGCAAAGAGGTCGCCGTGCCATACAGCAAGGCTATGGCCACTCCGGCCATACCTTCGCCGGCCGGAATTTCTTCATAAGTTTAGGAACTTCAAGGGCAGGAAGGCATTTTTAAATCCCCGGGACCAGATCTTTCGCGCAAACCTACCGATACAAAGGCCGGCGTCAAATCGAACAAAAGTCTCCAGACCAAAGTCTCAAGTAAATTCGTTCCAAAAGGAAACACGATTGGGATGCACCACGTCCATCCATTCCTCATCGCGCAGCTCCTTGTGCTGCTGGCCTTGGCAAACGGGGCGCCGCTAATCGCAAAGAAGGTTTTCGGAACCGCTCTAGCGTATCCTCTCGACAACGGAGTCACGCTCGGCGACGGCCAGCCTGTATTTGGCCGTTCCAAAACCATTCGCGGTGTAGGGCTGTCGATTGCGGTGACCACATTGGTTTCGCCTTGGGTCGGCCTGTCGCCAGCCGCCGGCCTCCTCGTGTCGGCCGTGGCGATGATTGGTGACCTCTTTTCAAGCTTCATTAAGCGCAGGATGAAGCTCGCTCCTGGCAGTATGGCGCTCGGCCTCGACCAGATTCCGGAGTCTCTCTTGCCAGCCATCGCAGCCCGCTTGGCTTTGCCGGTCACGGTGCTCGATGCCGCTATCGTGGCTGGGCTGTTTTTCGTCGGCGAGCTTGCCGTCTCGCGCGCGCTATTCGCGCTCAATATCCGGGACCGGCCGTATTGAGCTCCGGACTTGTGCCCCTGAACGCAAGCAATGGAGCGTGATCTCGGGCGGACAATTAAAGCGGACCGGAACCACGGATGAGCCGGCGCCAACCGAGGTGTAGCCGGCCATATCGCCATATTTCCATGCTCCGGATCCGAAGGATCTCGGCAGAATGGCATCGAGCGTGATTGGGATGCCCCCCGGCAGACAGATCTGCCCCCCGTGCGTATGCCCGCTCAACAAGAGATCAAATCCGGCATACGCAGACTGACGGTAAATTTCCGGCGTGTGGGATAAAAGAATCGAGAAGTCTTCATGGGGTATGGCTTCCGCGGCTTTCTCTATATTGTCCACCCGGTAAAAATGGGCATCGTCGATCCCCGCCAGATGAATCCTTTGCCCGCTGCGTTCAAGGGCCACGGATTCGTTGAGGAGCATTTTTATCCCCATCCCCTCGAGCGCCGGGACCATGCGGACAGTATCGTGGTTGCCCAAGATGCCGAAGGCTTGGCCCTTCAGCGCTTCGCGGAGCCGGGTCATTTGGGCGAGGACAACATCGACCGGTCCAAAAGTCTTTCCGCGATAATCGCCAGTCAAGACGCAGAGATCGTATTCCAGGCCAGGCAGGAGATCGAAGAGGCAATCCATCGCCTCTTCGCTCATGTCGATGTGCAAATCGCTCAAATGCAAAATCTTAAAGCCGTCGAAGGGCCTTGGAAGGCGGCGCGCGACAATCTCGTTCTGCTTAACCCGCACTTTGGAGGCGTTCCGCCGTCCCTGCCAATAGAGCCCCGATAGCCGCAGGACCCCTTCGATGAGCGCGTGAGAAAAACGCAAGTTCTCGATATGGAAGAGGTTCAGGCCCTGCCCAAAGACCTGCGCCTCATGGTCCGTCTCAATTCCGAGACGCTGCCGGGCGTGCAATTTCCCGAGCCGCTGTTCCAATTTCTCCGGGACGTTGTCAGTCCAGGGAAATTTCATTGCCGCGATAAACGGATGTTTCATGCGCGTACCGGTTGAACTTAACTCAAAGTAAACTTCTCAAATCCATTGGATCAGCAAACGAGGCTCATCTTCAGGCCGCCGCGTGGATTTTGGCGCGGATGGCTGGATTGAAGCTTGCCTCTTGGAAGTCTCATCCCTGACGATGAACAATCTGCACATTTGAAACCAATCGCGGCCTGATATTACCGCACGTCGTAAGAGCGGCCAACTCTGCAACCATTTTTTTGGCATGGTTGTGACGGCGGGCAAATTGTCCGTCTAAGTTTCTGTAAGCGTATGCCCAGAGGAAGGCGGCGCGTGCCCTTCAGGGAGAAGGGCGTGGGTTGCCCATCCCGCCGCTAATGTGCGCCCGCCTCCACGATGAGTTTTGCCAGCGCATCTAGGATCCATTCGTCGGCGGGCCGAAGCCGCCCGGAAGCATGGAGCGTTTGCGCAATTTGAAGCGCGCGGGAAAGATTGGCCTGCTTCTCCTTTGGGGCCGAGCAATCCGCGATCTTCTTGTAAGAAATAACGAGATCGCGCTGCCATTCGGCATTGCCAGGATCGGATTTCGCCAGCCGGTCGGCAATCGCAAGCCCGTCGCGAAAGATTTTTAGCGCCTCGGGCAGATTGCCCTGCGCCACAAGCACATCGCCGACCTTGTTGTAGCTCACCGAAAGATCGCGCTGCCATCCCGCATTGCCGGGATCGGATTTCGCCAGCCGGTCGGCAATCGCAAGCCCGTCGCGGAAGGTTTTCAGCGCCTCGGGCAGATTGCCCTGCGCCACAAGCACATCGCCGACCTTGTTGTAGC
>CAYWHF010000121.1:0-3393 GCA_964457695.1 uncultured Methylocapsa sp. | reverse complement strand
CGGAAGGTTTTCAGCGCCTCGGGCAGATTGCCCTGCGCCACAAGCACATCGCCGATTTCGGTGAGCGCCCAATATTTATAAAACGGCTGATCGTCGGTCTCTGCCAGTTTCAATACGCGCGTAAGCCGGGTTTGCGCCTTGGTGAGATCGCCGTAATCAATCAGAATATAGCCCGCCCAAAGCAGGCTCTTGATGTCGTCCGGATCGAGCGCGAGCGCCTTTTCGTAGGCCTCGAGCGCGCGCTTGGGATCGGCAAGCCCCGCGATGGCGCCGAGGTTGCGATAGGCAGTCGCCGCGTCCTTGCGCTCCTTTGCAATGTTGCCCTCTTTGTCCTTAGCGAAAGCACTTAACTGATCCGCTGCCTCGGCGATTTTGTTTTCCTTCAACAGGCCGAGCGCCTTTTCGAGCCGCGTGTCGCCCGCCTCAGCGCCTTGCGCGATCGACTGCACCGCCCCCTTGACCGCCTGCTGTGCGCCCGGCGCCGCCGATGGATTTTTTTCCAGCAGCGATTTGATCAGGGCATTTTGCGCGGCGAGCTGCTCGGCCAAGGGCTTTTGAATCTGCTCGATCTGCTCTTTGCTCGGGCCAATGTTTTGCGTGCCGATGTTGGTGTCTCGGCCCGAAGCGGCGCCTTGTCCCGCCTGGGTAACAGCCGTGCCGCCCGTCTTGTCCTGCTCGGCCTTTTGCTCGACAGAAAACTTATAGACGCCCCAGATACCAAGTACGATGGCGGCGATTGCCCCGGCGCCAGCCTTTATAACAGCGCCGGCGCGGTCCCAGTTTGTTGTACCATCAGGGTTTTTGAATATCCCCGTAACCCAGGCGAGCACCCTAACTTCCTCCCTCGATAGCAGGCCGCGTTGCCGAGGCTCTTGCCGCCATGCCCGTCCGAGGATCGAACTCGGACGCCTAGTTTGGGAGTTTGCGCGGAAAGATCAAGCCAAGCCCTGACGGCTGGTGCCGCAATAAGACAGAATTATCGCGCGATCTTACGCAAATGAAATCCCCGAAACTGGGGACGGCTTGTAAGGTTCTGGGCGAGTTTCGGACAAAAAGTTTTCACGTGAAACATTTTTGGAATAATTCTAATTTCCCAAACCAAATTGTGACGCACCATTTTCGCCCCAAGGCCTCGCTCGCGGCTTCACTCGGGCAAAAGCCCGTGCTAATACCAAGTCACACATAGACACTTCCACCGTCATGGCCAGTCCCCGGGTTTAACCCGGGGATGATGACCCGGCCATCCAGCGCGAAATCCGGGAGTTTGGATGCCCGGCTCAACCCCCGGACTTGGATCCGGGGGCGTGGCATGACGGGAGGAGTCTTCGCTAACAAAGCCGCCGCGCCCGCCCGGCCTTTTCGCAGGATCAAGCAGCATGAGCCAGACCGCCGCAAGTCACGCCACGTCAAATTCCTTTTTCGCGGCAGCGCTCGCCGATACCGATCCCGAGATCGCCAGGGCAATTGAACTCGAACTTGGCCGTCAAAAGCACGAAATCGAGCTGATCGCTTCCGAAAATATCGTCTCGAAGGCCGTGCTCGAAGCCCAAGGCTCGGTGATGACCAACAAATATGCCGAAGGCTATCCCGGCCGGCGCTATTATGGCGGCTGCCAATTTGTCGATATGGCAGAAAGCCTGGCGATCGAGCGCGTGACCCGGCTCTTCGACTGCAAATATGCCAATGTGCAGCCCAATTCCGGCAGCCAGGCAAACCAGGGCGTGTTTCTGGCTCTGATGCAGCCGGGCGACACTTTTATGGGCCTCGATCTCGCCGCTGGTGGCCATCTCACCCATGGTTCGCCGGTCAATCTTTCCGGGCGCTGGTTTAAGGTCGTGCCCTATGGCGTGCGCCAGGACGACCACCGCATCGACATGGACGCGCTAGCGCGGCTCGCCGAAGAGCATAAGCCCAAGATCATCATCGCCGGCGGCTCTGGCTATCCGCGCTATTGGGATTTTGCCGGTTTTAGGAAGATCGCCGATTCGGTCGGCGCTTATTTTGTCGTCGATATGGCGCATTTTGCCGGGCTTGTGGCAGGCGGCGTGCATCCCTCGCCCTTCCCCCACGCCCATGTCGTGACCTCGACGACCCACAAGACGCTGCGCGGCCCGCGCGGCGGTCTCATCCTCACCAACGACGAGGCGATCGCCAAAAAGCTCAACTCGGCGATATTTCCGGGCCTCCAGGGCGGGCCATTGATGCATGTGATCGCGGCCAAGGCCGTCGCCTTTGGTGAAGCGCTAAAGCCCGAATTCAAGCTCTACGCCAAGCAGGTCGCCGAAAACGCCAAGGCCTTGGCGGCATCGCTCATGGAGCGGGGCTATGCGATTACGACCGGCGGCACGGACAATCACCTCATGCTCGTCGATCTCCGGCCAAAAAACCTCACCGGCAAGGCGGCCGAAGCAAGCCTCGGCCGCGCGGCGATTACTTGCAACAAGAATGGCGTGCCTTTCGATACCGCGCCGCCGATGGTGACGTCCGGCATCAGACTCGGGAGTCCCGCCGCGACATCGCGCGGCTTTGGCATCGCGGAATTCAAAAAGGTCGGCGAGCTCATTGCCGAAACCTTGGATGGCCTCGCCAAGAATGGGGATGCGGGCAATGCGGCCGCCGAGGCCAAAGTCAAGGCCGATGCGGCGGCTTTGACCGCGCGCTTTCCGGTCTATTGACGCCTGCGAATGTCGGCGCCGCAAGGCCTTATCATGTTTTGAGGCCAATGCGCCATGCGGTGCCCTTACTGCGGCAGTCTCGAAACCCAGGTCAAGGACTCGCGCCCGAGCGAGGATTCGTCGGCCATCCGCCGCCGCCGGGCCTGTCCCGATTGCGGCGGCCGGTTCACGACCTTCGAACGGGTGCAATTGCGCGAGCTGATGGTCGTAAAAAAATCCGGCCGCCGCGTGCCCTTCGAGCGCGAAAAGCTCATGCGCTCGCTCGAAATCGCTTTGCGCAAAAGGCCCGTCGATCCCGAGCGCGTCGAGCGGATGGTGAATGGGATCGTGCGCCAGCTCGAAAGCCAGGGCGAGAGCGAAATCCCAAGCGAGCGGATCGGCGAGCTTGTGATGGAGGGCCTCCGCGCGCTCGACAGCGTCGCCTATGTGCGCTTTGCCTCGGTCTACCGCAATTTTAGGGAGGCGCGCGATTTTAATGCTATCATCGACGAGCTGGCGAATGGTGCCGCCGCGGCTCCCGATGAACCAACGGATCCGCGTCCGCCCAGGACGCGTTCGCCGAGCCAGGCATGAGCCAATCCAACGGCGACATGCGGTTCATGGCTGCGGCTCTCGCCATTGGCAGGCGGGGGATTGGACTTAGCGCGCCAAATCCATCGGTCGGCGCGCTTGTCGTCAAGGATGGCACCGCCACGCACGTGAACATCGAGGCCCCCGG
>CAYWHF010000120.1:0-7335 GCA_964457695.1 uncultured Methylocapsa sp. | reverse complement strand
CGCAGGCCGCCATTTTTTGTTCTGCTTCAACCGGCCCCACCGCGCCCAGGTCTCGAAACATTTTTGTCCGGTTCCCGCCCAAAACCTTACAAGACGCAAGACGGCGGCCGCCCTTCGATGAAGTAAGACCAGGCAAAATTTTTGTGCAATTAATCGGAGCCGCCAGCGCCTCTTCAGAGCCCGGCCCAGCGCCGCAACGCAAAGCAGAAGTAAGATCGGCGCGAATCCGAAAGGCCGGTGAAGCGCCAAAGCCTGGCCGCGGCCGAGCCCTTTCGCCGCAACGCGCACGTTCCGTTGATAATCCAGCCGTGACATTCGCGTGGACTGGTTTTAAATTCGGCGAGGTCCGGATTCCGGACAGGCCAAATCGGGGAGTGCCGTTACATGCGCAACTTAGCCAACAGCCGGTCCGAGCTGGAGCGCTAGGATGCCCGCCAGCGGAGCAGCAACACAACGCGAGTTCGAATCGCAGGAGTTTTGGGACGATCTGCTTACGTTTATAGAAGCGGGAAGTGTCGTCCCGGTCGTCGGTCCAGAACTTCACACGGTCGTCACCAATGCCCACGAAGTGCCGCTCTATCGCGCAATCGCAGAGCGGCTGTTGCACAAATACGGACTCCGAGGCTGCGAAGCGCGCAACACCGGTCAGAACACCGGAAATCAAGTCATTCTTGGACCGCATCGTGAGCTGCATGACGCGGTCAACGCCCTGATAGAGGATGGGCGGCGGAGAGTCGTCGACTTCCACCGGCCGGTCTACGATGCGCTTCGCGACTTAGTCCCAGATGGCGCGAAGATTCCAACCGCACTGTCCGAATTGGCCCAAATCACCGATTTTAATCTGTTTGTAACGACGACGTTCGATGATCTGCTGAAGCGCGCGATCGACTCGGCCCGGCCCGACAGCGGACAGATCCAGCCGATCGCTTACGCACCCAATCTGCCCGGCAACAGGCAGCACGACCTCCCCGAATTGTGGTCTCCCAGCAATCCGTGCGTGTTTCATCTGTTCGGTCAGGCATCGCCCTTTTCGTTCTTTGCGATCGGCGAGGAGGATGTGCTCGAATATATGTACAATCTTCAAACGAGACATGGCCGGTGCCCCGATCGCATGCTCGCCAAACTCCGGGAGTGCCATCTGTTACTCATCGGGTGCGATTTTGCCGATTGGTTGAGCCGCTTTTTCATTCGTCTTTCAAACCAAGAGCGGCTTTCGAGCAGCGAGCGCAACACGAAGGAGTTTCTCGTCGGCGGCGCGGCTATCCAGGATAAAAGTCTGACGCTGTTTCTGGAACGCTACAGCCGCAATTCACGACTCTATGCCGGCGGCGATGCTGCCAGCTTCGTCTCCGAGCTGCTCCAGCGTTGGCTCGAGCGGCGCCCTCCAAGCCTACAAACAGCGGCAGCCATCCCAGTGCCTTTGCCGCCGGCTGGCCCCGGCAATGTTTTTGTGAGTTATGCGCGGCAAGACATTGCGGCGGCGGAACGAATCCATTCTGAACTCAAAGGACTCGGCGCCGGCGTCCCGTGGATCGATAAACTCAACATAGACCCTGGCGACGAGTGGGAATGGAGAATATCCGGCGCTATCAAAAACTGCGATCTTTTTCTGGCGCTGGTGTCTGCCAACACGGAAAGGCGGCGGGAAGGAGTCTTTCGCACAGAGTGGGAAAACGCCCTTGAACGAAAAAAGCGTATCTTTGGAAGATTCATTATCCCTGTAATCATCGACAAAGAATGGAGCGGAAAGGCCGGGGATTATGAAACTCTGCCGGAGAAGTTCTACGGTCTAGATTTCTCGCACGCACCGGCGGGTTACATTGATGAACATTTGCGCAACATTATAAAGGATGAATTGCGCAAGCTGCGACGGGCCGGGAAAACATGACCGCGCAAACAGCCAGCGGCTTGGATGACCAAAACCCTTGGCCAGGCTTGGGCGAGTTCGGCGAGTTCGACAAGGACTTTTTCAACGGGCGCGGTCTCGAAACTGCACATTTGCTTCGCCTCGTAAACGACGCGCCGCTCACCGTACTGTTCGGACTTTCGGGGCTTGGCAAAACATCGCTGCTGCTTGCTGGTCTTGCGCCTCGCCTTCGCGCGCAAAACAAGCTGCCGGTTTACGTGCATTTGCGGCTAGACCCCCATGACGCCCAGCAACTTATCGAACAGGCTTTTAGCAAATTTCGGGAAGAGCTCGAAAAGCAGGAGGTCGACCATCCGGCGGTCCAGCCTGGCGAATCGCTCTGGGAATATCTTCATCGCTCCGAATTGGAGCTATGGAGCAAGACCAACCAGTTGCTTACGCCGGTCTTCATCTTCGACCAGTTCGAAGAGATGTTCACGATCGGCGGGGTGAACGCTGATGCGGTGGAACGTTTTCGCGACGATCTCGCGGACCTTGTCGAAAACCTCGTTCCCACGGTTGTGGCAGAGCAACATGAGCAGGATGACTCCGATGTTTCGTTGCTCGACCTTCAGGCGCGCCGGTCAAAAGTGGTGCTCAGCTTTCGCGAAGACTTTCTAGCGGACACGGAGAACTGGCGCGAGGCCATCCCGTCGCTTTCACGAAACCGGTTGCGCCTGGAGACCATGGATGGAGATCAAGCGTTTGAAGCTGTAAAAAAGACCGGAGACCGGCTCGTCGATAGCGACACCGCCTTGGCGATCGTGAGGTGGGTTGCCGCTGCGCGCGCTAAACTTGGCGGTAAGGACAGAGCGGGCGACGCGGTGCCAAATGGTGAAACGAGCGACCTGTCGCAGCTAAAGATAGAGCCAGCGTTGCTGAGCCTCATCTGCACTAAGCTGAACGAACGGCGTAAGCTAGCTCAAAAGCCCACGATCGATCAAAGCCTGCTTAGCGGAAACGCAAATGAAATTGTCAAAGAATTTTACGAAGAGAGCGTGAGCAAACTTCCTCGCGCGCGCCGCTTCGTCGAAGAGGAACTGATCACGGAAGGCGGCTTTCGAAATACTTTTCCCTACGACGACGCCATCACACATAATTATCTCTCCCCCGAGCAATTGGAGGAGCTCGTCAAACGCCGTCTCCTACGGAAGGAACCCCACCTTGGCACCGATCGAATCGAGTTAATTCATGACCGGCTGACGGACGTGGTACGCGAGTCTCGCGACGCGCGAAGGAAGGCGGAGGAGGAGGCAAGAAAGCGCGAAGAGGAGGCGAACCAAAAGGCGCGCAAGCTTAGAAGGCGTTTGTGGATCGCGGCCCTTGGCGTTTTATTCATACTCGGTATTTCAGTTTTGTATTATTTTATTAGAGAAACCCATCTACGAGATGCAGACGCAAAACATAAAGACGCGCTCCGAGTTGCGCTCCAAGGGGGGGCCTTTGACCTAGCATTGAACGAACTTTCCGATGCGCTGTCTGAATTTGAGACGTGGAGGGGGGAACAGAGCGCGATTATTCGGGTGAGGGTGGACCAAGGGAAAATTTACGCTCTCAGCAACAAAAACGACCTAGCTGAGCAAGGTTTAAACCGAGCGCGTAAAGATGCAGAAGGCGAGCCGGCTCTGCGCGCCGAAGAAGCGGTCGCGCTAGAGTCTATAGCCTCATTTCACGAGGGACTCGGTCATGTGGAGACCGCAATTGCGGAATATGATAGCGCCATTCGTGAATACGAGGCTATAGGAGATTTTGCATCGGTCGCGCGAATCCTGGAAGGGAAAGCAAACCGCGAGGAGAAGGAACAGGAGTTCGAGCTGGCGAACGCCGACTACAGGCACGCTCTCAAAGACTATCAAATTTCGAAGGACACGATCGGCATGACGCGGACCAGCGAGGCCACTAAACGCACGGCGATTTGGGGATACCTTGTCGATTTGAACAGCGGACGGGTCTCTTACACACATGGCAGCCGTTACACGATTGGCCGGGATGTTCTCGAAGAGGGGCTTAAAAACGATCTAAGTTTTCCCAACCGGGTTGTATCTCGCCACCATTTGGAGATCGCGGAAAAAGGGCCTTTAATCGAGGATTATCGCAGCCTAAATGGTTCCACGATTGATGCCGAATGGTTACCTTACGCACAGCCCCAATCGCTCCAGGACGGGGACATCATCACGCTGGCCAACACGGAGGTTTTGCAGTTCACGAAAACCAAGCCGGAGCCGCCCAACGTACCTTCTAACCCATGGGCCATCTTCATTGACGGCACCAGCAAAAGAGCTTCCTATCTCACTGAAACCCTATATTCGGTCATGGTGACATCATCGGGCTTGACAGTCCAAAAGGGGGGCGACCCGTCTGCGGTTTTGAAGATTCCACGCCCAGAAAATAATAAGGCCCCCGAGGTGATCAGCGCGGACGATCGCTGGGCCGTCTGTGTCCAAGGAAAAGTGGGCGACTATAAATTCCCGCAAGCCTATCTCAAACCTGACCAAATGAATTACCTTTTCGATTATCCCGCGCGGTTGGTCGAAAAGAAAAAGTCCACTGGTTCAGAGCGAGCCGTTAAAAAGCCCTCCGGTGAAAAGCAAATTGAATGCGAAGGGCCGTCGTTCCAGATCGTGCCGCTGTTCGCGCAAGAGGAACCTCGCTGATAATCGTGCAACGCCTTTGCGTAGTGCTGCCCCGACGCGGGCCCGCGTGTACTCAACGCAAGTCCGTCAGGACGACGGAATTGTCGGAGCCAATGACTTTGGTGCGCACCAAAAGATCGCCGTCGAACCAGAGCTCGCGCTCAGAGTTGCGCGGCTGGTGTCGGTTACGCGCCCGTGACGAGCAGGATCTTGCCCACATGCGCGGAGGACTCCATCAGCTCATGCGCATCACGTGCCTTCTCAAGCGGAAAGGCCGCGTGAATATAGGGCTTAACCAAATCCTTTTCCAACAGTGGCCAAATTTTGCCGCGAAGCGCAGAGGCGATTTCGGCCTTCTGTTCGACGCTCCTTGCGCGTAAAGTCGAGCCGGTTACGGTTAGGCGGCGCAGCATGATTGGACGCATATCGAATTTCTCGGCGAACGGCGATTGCAAAAAGCCGATTTGCACAAGGCGGCCTTCGAACGCCATCACCGACAAATTGCGTTGCAAATATGGGCCCCCCACCATGTCGAGCACGACATCGACACCGCCTTTACCAGCGATTTTCTTGACCTCTTCCACAAAATCCTGGGTTTTGTAGTCGATCGCGAAATCTGCTCCGAGCGTCTTGCAGAAGGCGCATTTCGCGCTCGAACCGGCGGTCGCGATGACGCGCGCGCCAAATTGCCTGGCGAGTTGAATTGCGGTCGAGCCGATGCCGCTCGATCCGCCATGGACAAGCAAGGTCTCTCCCGGCGCGAGCCTTCCGCGGGTAAAAACATTATCGAAACCGGTAAAATAGGTTTCCGGAAGGCCCGCCGCTTCGACCACGCTCAACTTTCCCGGAACCGGCAGGCAAAGCGAGGCATGGGCAAGCGCATATTCGGCATAGCCGCCAGATCCGACGAGAGCGCAAACCTCGGCACCTTCGCAAGGCTCGCTCACCCGCTCCCCAAGGCCGACGACACGGCCGGCGATTTCGAGGCCTGGAACGGCACTCTCCCCCGGCGGCGGAGGATAGACGCCTTGGCGTTGCAGGCAATCGGGGCGGTTAACGCCAGCCGCGACAACTTCGATCAAAACCTGGCCGGGGCCAGGCTCGGGGATTTCTGCCTCGCCTATTCTTATAACGTCAGGCCCGCCGTGGCCCTCAAAATAGGCCTGCCGCATCCTGCGCATGATTTTGTTGCCTTGCTTCATCGAAAAAACTAGGGGCGTTGCGCCCTTACGCGGGCTTTATGAAGAAATAAGCGGTCAGCGCAATGCCGGCCACCACCACAAAACTTTTTACGATCTGGGCCGGCACGCGGCGCGCGGCATGCAGCCCCGCGAAGCCTCCGGCCAACGCGCCCGCGGCTACGATGGCCGTCCACTGCCAATGGACGGCGCCGGCAATCACGAATGTCACCGTCGCCGAGGCGTTCATGAGGGTTGCAAGAAGGATTTTTAGGCTGTTCATCAAAAAAATGTCGCGCAACCCAAAAAAGGTCAGCGCGGCGAGCATCAAAATGCCGATGCCGCCGCCGAAATAACCGCCATAGATTGCGATCGCCCATTGAACAAGAAAGATCCCCCTCTCGCTCAGGGCGAGTTTTTTCGCATCCGCCAGCAAAAAATTGCCGCCCGCAAAGACGAGCGTGGCGAAGAGAATAAGCCAAGGGACGATGCGGCTGAAGACGGTTTGCGGGGTAAGCAAGAGCAGAAGGCCGCCCAAAATGCCGCCAAAAAGGCTGATCGCCGAAAGAACCGGCACATTGATGGCTTTGCCGCCCGAAGCTTTGCGAAGACCGTCGCGGGCGGCGAAGCTTGTTGCGAACTGGGCCGGGAATAGAGCGACCGTGTTCGAGGCATTGGCCTCGACTGCCGGCAATCCCGCGGCGATGAGGGCGTGGAAGGTCAGAAAAGACCTGCCCCCGGCGATGGCGTTGATGAAGCCCGCCGCAAAAGCCGCGACCATCACAAGCACGAACATCATCGGTTTCCGGCGTCCAGCGTGTGCATAGACGAGCTTAAACTGTGCCCCGCAAAACACTTACGCGTCACATGAGAATAGAAATATATCTTGAAGTCAGCAGGAATGGTACTTACTTGCTGGGGAGCCACCGGACTGGCAGCGCGGTAGCCGCGCTCGATCGTTCAACCAAACTCGTCTATTTAAAACCTTGCCGTAAAGTTATTCACCCGAGCAGGCACTGCCCATGGTCCCGAATTCGGCGGCCAAAACAAAGTTTCAAGAAGAGCTCGACGCCTATTGGATGCCGTTTACCGCCAATCGCGCGTTCAAGCAAAACCCCCGTCTATTCACTTATGCAAGGGAGATGCACTATTACACGCCCGAGGGCCGCTCCGTCATCGACGGCATGGCCGGTCTCTGGGGCGCCAACGCTGGGCACCGGCGGGTGCCCATTGTCGAAGCCGTCCGGGTTCAGGCGGGCGAACTCGATTTCGCTCCGGCGTTTCAATTCGGTCATCCAAAGGCGTTTTTGTTGGCCCGGCGGATCGCGGCTCTGGCCCCTGGCGATTTGAACCGCGTGTTCTTTACCAATTCTGGATCCGAGGCGGTGGAATCCGCATTGAAGATCGCCCTCGCCTATCACAATCTGCGCGGGCAAGGCGCCCGCCAAAAATTTGTCGGCCGTGAGCGCGAGTTTCACGGCGGGGGTATCGGCGGCACGGCGGTCGGCGGCATCGGCGAAAACCGGAAGCTCTTTGGCACGCTCATTCCAGGCATTGCTCATCTTCCCTCAACCTACGATCCCGGCAAGCAGGCCTTCACGAGGGGCGAGCCGCAATG
>CAYWHF010000119.1:0-7342 GCA_964457695.1 uncultured Methylocapsa sp. | reverse complement strand
AAGTCCATTGGGGGCGTGCCAGGGTCGGCAAGCAAGATTATCACCGACCAGAGCGCGGGCCAAGGCCAAGGGGGCGTTCCCTATTTGCCGCTCGATTCATTATCGCCAAGCACAGCCCAAGGAGGCCGCAAATGAAGGGCGCCGCCGCATTTGCTGCCATCGCAGCCTTTGTCCTGCTATTTATTGTTGGTCTTTCTGCGGCGTTCACCGTCGAACAGACCGAACAGGCAATCGTCTTGCGATTCGGAGAGCCGGTTCCCGGGCGGGGTCTCGTCACCACGCCGGGCCTCCATTTCAAATACCCCTTTATTGAAAACGCCGTCTTCCTCGACAATCGCGTCCTTGTTGTCGAGGCGCCAAAACAGGAAGTGCTAGCTTCCGACAATAACCGGCTCGAGGTCGATTCTTTCCTGCGCTACAAAATCATCGATCCATTAAAATTCTATCAGACGGTCGGTTCTCCCGAGCGCGCGAGCAGTCAGCTGGGCCCTATATTAAACTCGGCGGTTCGCCAGGTCTTGGGCGAAGCGACCCAGACCGAAATCGTGCGCGACAAGCGCGCGCAGCTCATGACGAAGATTCGGGATCTTGTTAACCAACAAGGCGGCCGCCTCGGTATTGTGGTTATCGATGTGCGAATTCGCCACGCCGATCTCCCGAGACAAATCTCGGAGCAGGTTTTTAAGCGCATGCAGAGCGAGCGAGCGCGCGAGGCAAACGAATACCGCGCCAAAGGCTCGGAGCAAAAACAGACCATCGAAGCCAAGGCCGACCGCGATGTTGTCGTGCTCCTTGGCGACGCGCAGCGCAAGGCCGATCAGACAAGGGGCGAGGGCGATGCGGAAAGGAACCGCATTTTCGCCGAGTCGTTCGGAAAAGACCCAGATTTCTTTTCCTTCTACCGCTCGATGCAAGCCTATGAGGCCGGATTGAAAAGCAGCGATACCCGCATGGTCATCAGCCCGAAGTCGGACTTTTTCCGTTATTTCAGCGCGCCCAGCGGGCAGCAGGCCGCACCTGCCGGAGGTCATTGATGGTCTGAAACTTCGCCAAGAGATTGCCCCGTGTTGCGCTGGTCTTTTCAAAATCCTTCGAAGAGAGCGGTCGACAAATAACGTTCCGCAAAGGAAGGTATTATGAGAATGATATTTTTGCCCGCAAATTCGGGGCGAATCCCGATCTCGACCGCCGCGGCGACGGCGGCGCCCGAGGAAATTCCGACGGGTATGCCCTCCAGGCGCGCGACAAGCCGCGCCACGTCGAAGGCCGTCTGATTGCCGACGGTCAGAACTTCGTCGATGAGCGATTGGTCGAGAATTTCGGGAATGAAACCCGCCCCTATTCCTTGAATCTTATGCGGCCCGGGCTGCCCGCCGGACAGAACCGGCGAATCTTCCGGCTCAACAGCAATGATTTTGAGAGAAGGCCGGCGCGGCTTCAAAACTTGCGCCACGCCGGTGATGGTGCCGCCCGTGCCGACGGCAGACACGAAGACATCGACCACGCCTTTTGTGTCGTTCCAAATCTCCTCCGCCGTCGTCAGCCGGTGGATTTCGACATTCGCCGTATTCTCAAATTGCTTCGGCATTGCGGCGCCAGGCGTCCGATCGGCAATTTCTTGTGCTTTCGTGATCGCTCCCTTCATGCCTTCCGCCGCGGGCGTCAGGACAAGCTCTGCGCCAAGCAGCGCAAGCATCTTGCGCCGTTCGATCGACATCGAGTCCGGCATGACCAGAATGAGTCTGTAGCCGCGCGCCGCCGCGACAAAGGCGAGCGCAATGCCCGTATTGCCGGATGTCGGCTCAATCAAAGTCGTTCTGCCCGGCGCGATCTTGCCAGCGCTTTCCATCACGGAGATCATGTGGACGCCGATGCGGTCCTTGACGCTGGAGACGGGATTGAAGAATTCGAGTTTTGCGAGGAGATTGGCCTTGACGCCTTTTTCGGCCGCAATCTTATTGAGCCGGACAAGCGGCGTGTCCCCGATCGTATCGGCGATCGAATCGTAAATGCGGCCCCTGCCAGGCGTCTGCTGAGCAGGCTCGAGACGTTCAATGGGTTTTGCCGCTGTTGGGGGCATGGGTGGTCCTCAAGATGAAGGGCTTAAGTTTTTCCGGTGCCGATAGGGATGATAATCGAGCGGCACGATCAAGCAAGTTGGGAGTTATGTAAAGGCTCGGGCAACGCGCGGAGGCTCGGGATCACGAGGATATCATGATCCCGCTTATCGTGGCCGGAACGCTTCGGCCTCGGCCTTCCCTCAAGACCTCGGCTGCGGCACGATCCTTATATAGGGCCGGGGCGCCTTCCAGCCTTGCGGATAGGTCTTTTTGGCTTCCTCGTCGGAGACCGAGCCGGCGATGATGACCTCCTCGCCTTGCTTCCAATTGACCGGCGTTGCGACCTTGTGCTTGGCTGTTAATTGAAGCGAGTCGATAACGCGCAGCACCTCGTCGAAATTGCGGCCCGTCGTCATGGGATAGACAATGATGAGCTTGATCTTTTTGTCCGGGCCAATGACAAAGACGTTGCGAACCGTCTGATTATCGGCCGGCGTCCGCGACGCGGTATCTCCCGAAGCGCTGGCCGGGAGCATTCCCCAGAGCTTTGAGATGCTGAGATCGGTGTCGCCGATCATCGGATAGTTCGGCCCTGCGCCCTGGGTTTCTTCGATATCGACATACCATTTTTTATGATTTTCAACAGGATCGACACTGAGCCCGATGATCTTGGTGTTGCGGCGGTCAAACTCCGGTTTTAGCTTTGCCATATACCCGAGTTCCGTGGTGCAGACAGGCGTGAAGTCTTTTGGATGGGAGAACAAAATCGCCCAGGAATCGCCGATCCAATCATGAAAGCGGATGCGCCCTTGCGTCGTATCGGCTTCGAAATCTGGCGCGGTGTCGTTGATTTGCAGTGCCATTGGACATCCTCCTTGATGGTCGCCTCGGGCGCGCGGCAGCCAGACAAGATCGCGATCATGTCCGTCGGCGCAAACGGCCTTTTGCGGCTTGCGATTGAACATTTGCCAGGAGAATATAAGCCTCCGGCCTGAAAGCGACAAACCAAAACGTTTTTTCGGGCTGGCGGCCGGGAGCTGCAGTGTTTGAGACTGCAAATGTGCCGATTCCGCCGTCATGTCGACGCGCCCGCACTGTTCGCTTCCCGCTTGGGCTGGCGAGGCCTTAGCCGACAGCCAAATCAATATCAACCCCGTGGCTACAACTGACCACAAAGATTGTGAGCCCAATATTAGTTATTCCCCACAAAAAGGTGCCGATGATCAAAATTGCGAGCACCGTGCCAACTGCAATGTTGTGATCGTTAAACCGAATCAACTTGCCCCTCTCGAACTCTTGCTTGAGCGCTTGCGCCGCCCGTCTTCCGCCTTCTTGCGTTCTGTAATGCTAGTCCAGAACCCAATAATTTCCTTGGGCCGGCCGTCGGCGTCCCTCAAGAGGCTCGCCTCGTCCCGTACCCAAAAGTAGCGGCCGTCCTTGGCTCGAAACCGGTACTCTTGCACCAAGTAGCCCTGGGTCATCAGGATCGATGTTTTCTTGACAGCGGCCTCCCTGTCATCGGGATGCAGACAGTCGATCCACCAGCCAGGAGCCTGCGCGGCGTCGATTTCGTAACCCATAATTTTCGTGACGCTGTCACTTATCCATTGGGTGGGAAAACCTTTCGACGTTATCGCAAGGTCGTAAATGACGGTAGGAATGAAATTCAATATATGGCGCGACCGATTGTCTGAATTGATCACGCGCAAAAACAATATCAATCCGAGGCTACAACCGAGCGCAAGGAAGCTGAGCCCAATAATAGGCACTCCCCACATCAGGTACGTCTCCTCTCTAAGGAGCAAGAGACAGGAGCCGACGATCATGGCTCCGATCACCACACGCAGCGCAATGCGATTATTAAGCCGGGTGAGTTCGTCCTCAACAATGTCGAGCCTGCCCGCTTGCACTGCCCGTTGTTCCGCCTGCTTGCGTTCTGTAATATTGCTCCAGAACCCAATAATTTCCTTGGGCCGGCCGTAGGCGTCCCGCAACAGGCTTGCCTCGTCCCGTATCCAAAGGTAATGGCCGTCGCTGGCTCGAAACCGGTACTCTTGCACCAAGTGGCCCTGGGTCATCAGGATCGATGTTTTCTTGACAGCGGCCTCCTTGTCATCGGGATGCAGACAGTCGATCCACCAATCAGGGGCCAGCGCCTCGCCGACTTCGTAACCCAAAATTTTCGTGACGCTGTCACTTATCCATTGGGTGGGAAATCCTTTCGACGTTATCGCAAGGTCGTAAACCACGGTAGGGATGGAATTCAATATATGGCGCGACTGCCGGCGCTGTAGCTGTAGCATAGTTTCCTCCCGACCATGGCGCGATGAACGTCGCCAAACGGCAGCGCTCTACGACGCAACTGAAAACCAGTCGCGCGCTATCTTATCCCAGTTGATAAGGGCACCGAGAACTCCGAGCAGGATGAGGCCATACCCCAAATATTCCATCGGGATCCAAAAGAACCTGCTGTGCTTTTCGGAAGTATCGAGGTTGCGTTCGAAAACCACGCACAGCGGCCCCCAAAATAAAAACAATAAAACGCGGGTCACCTCTCGGTCAAGGTTGTAAGCGGTGCCTAAACCGCCAGCCATAAACGCGGCGACAACAAAGAACACCACAACGAGATAGCCGTAGCGCGCATAAAAGATCATGGTATAGCCGCCGTTCAAGGAGGCTCAATTTCAATCAAACATAGCGCTAAAAAATGCTTCCGCCAGTGGGGGGCTAGCCCGCATGGCCCTAGCCGAAAGGCCGCAAACTGCGGGTGAAGCTTGCCACAGACATCGGATGCTGCTCACACGGCCGCGGGGCGGCAAGAATTACCCGCGCAAGCGGTCGATCATTGTGCAAATCGAATCTGCAACGCCCTCGAGCAGGTCCGTCCTTTCATCGGGCGAAAGCCGGGCAAATCTGCGCGGGATTACGCGCTCATATTGTATGCGCTTCATCCGATCCAACACTTCCCGCTGCCCGGTATCGAGATATTTCTCATCAATATCTCTGCCGTAAATCGGGATCACATATCCGCCGAAGCGCCGCTTGGCCTCAGTTTTCTCAAAGGCTTCAAATTCTTTGCAACAATAGTTCGAGCTAATCCACTTCGGCGTTAGGAGAACGATAAAAATATCAGAGGCGTCGATTGCTGCCTCAATGCTCAGATTCCAGTCATCGCCGGCTTTGAGCTTTTCTTTGTCGCGCCAAATTCCGAATGTCGCATTGACCAAATTGGCATCGACGCGTTTTTCCAGTTCTGAATAGAACGCTTCGACGATGCTTGGATCGACCTCGGCGTCGAAGTGGCTGTAAGAGAAAAAGGCTCGGAACACCCGGCGCCGTGCTTCCGCGACTCCCGTCTGCACAGCGCCAGCTTCGCTTGAAGTGACCGCTTTACGTGCCTGATTTGAGCCGTCAACCGAATCCAAGCAGCGGTCGGCCGGCCTTGGACTGGCCTCGATCTTTCTTTTGATCTCCGCGTTGACGGCGGCCGGACCTTGGTCCCACAGCTCGTCGCCAATACGTACAAAGGCCAGGTCCCGGCTCTCCTCCCGGACACGTCCAGCGAGACGGTCCTCATACCAAATCGTCCACACCTGCCAGTCCTGGTTCGTGGCCAAAAGCACTTCCTTCATGTCCTGCCATAAGGCCAGGAGCTCTTTTCCTTGGCCTAAACGCCACAGCGGGGATCCGGCGATCGCCGAAGCCGTCGCACCTTCTTCCACGCGCGTTGCGTCGTTGGACGATTCCGACCACATGGCGGCGGCGTAGGTTTGGTAGGCGGCGGCTAGAATGTCGATAGCATGGGCAGTGTCGGTGGTACCATAGGATTTGGTGACCACGGCGGCGGCGGAGAAGGCGAAGTAGGTGCTTGGACCGGCGGCACGGGCGGCTCCGGCCGAGGCCTCGGCGGCAGCGGCGAGTTCCGTTTCATGGGCCGGATATCTGCAAGCGGCGTATGAAACAGCCGTAGCGCGGAACGCAGGCAATACCAATTCCCCAAGCGAGTCCGTGCCCCCAGCCTTCTGGACGGTTGGCAAAATGCGCAAGGCCGTGCGCGCCCTAATCATGACCAAAACCGGGCGCGGCTGCTTCTGCACCCATGCCATAAATTGCTTGGTCCCTTTGAAATTCGCCAGCGGCGCCTCCTGCCAAATTATTCAGTATGCCGAGCATTGCCACTCGCCCAAGATTTGGCAAGGGAACATTTTTCTTTTTCGGCAGCACCTCCAGCGGCCGGTTTCCAATCGCGCCGCCCTTTCATTGCCGTTCGGCCCAAGCGCTATTCGCCGGCTTCCTGCTGTTCGAGTTTTTCCTTTGCCTCGAGGTCTTCGCCGGTCTTTTGATCGACGAGGCGCATCGAAAGGCGCACCTTGCCGCGATCGTCAAAGCCCAACAGCTTGACTTTGACCTTGTCGCCTTCTTTCACCACATCGGACGTCTTTGCGACGCGGCCCTTGGTGAGCTGCGAAATATGGACGAGCCCGTCCCTCGAGCCGAAAAAATTCACGAAGGCGCCAAAATCCACCACCTTGACGACCGTGCCGTCGTAGATCTGTCCGGCCTCCGGATCGCTCGCGATGGATTTGATCCAATTGATCGCGGCGCGGATCGAATTGCCGTCGGCAGAGGCGACTTTGACCGTTCCGTCATCCTCGATATTGATCTTGGCGCCGGTTTTCTCGACGATCTCGCGGATGACCTTGCCGCCCGTCCCGATCACTTCACGGATCTTTTCGGGGTTAATTTTAAAAGTCTCGATGCGGGGCGCGAATTCGCCGAGTTCGGCCCGCGCGCCCGAAAGCGCCTTGGCCATTTCCTTCAAGATATGGAGCCGGCCCTCTCTGGCTTGCTCCAAGGCAACGCGCATGATTTCTTCGTTGATGCCGGTGATTTTTATATCCATTTGCAGCGAGGTGACGCCTTCCTCTGTGCCGGCAACCTTAAAATCCATGTCGCCAAGATGGTCTTCGTCTCCAAGAATATCGGAGAGCACGGCGTAGCGTTCGCCCTCTAAGATGAGGCCCATCGCGATGCCGGCGGTTGGCCGCTTCAAAGGGACGCCGGCATCCATGAGCGCAAGCGAGGAGCCGCAAACGGTTGCCATCGACGACGAGCCGTTCGACTCGGTGATCTCGGAGACCACCCGGAGCGTGTAGGGAAACTCCGCGGCGGCCGGCAGCATCGGATGAATGGCGCGCCAGGCGAGTTTTCCGTGGCCGATTTCGCGCCGCCCTGGCGAACCGAGCCGCTAAAACCTCTGGTCCGTCTGGAGGTCGACCTGG
>CAYWHF010000118.1:0-7355 GCA_964457695.1 uncultured Methylocapsa sp. | reverse complement strand
CTTCGTCGCAATCTTGGCCTACTGGATATGAGAAACTAATTGAGTCCGGACCCTATATCTGGATAGATACGGTAATCCATTCACCCGCGACTGGACGAATGACACGTTCATGGAACTTAAAAGACTGATTGAAAGCCAAGTTCCCGACGGCTATCGCAAGGACGAGGCACGGAACATGATCGCGCAGCTCGACCCAAGCAAAGCATTGGAAAGGGAAACGGAAATGGCGAAGGTGTGGGCCGATCAGGAACGCTCTTCCCCTGCTCCGGAGGTCTATGAGAAGAGCCTCGCCGCGCAATGGCAAAAGACGGTCGGCGCCGCCGATGGCGCGCCTTACGTGCTGCGGGCATTACTCCGCCGGTTGGAGATTCCCAGCCACTCACCTTTTGCCGAGGACAGCCCCGAGGTGCCGAAGCTCGCCGCCGCCTTCCTCAAACCGGATTGCGCCGGGGCGCGCGGGCTCTCGGAGGCCGAGATCGCAAAACTCAAAGCACTCGCCGCCAAAGCCCCGCCGCCCGCGCCCAAACAGTGATGATCCTTCGAGACGGCCGCTTCGCGGCCTCCTCAGGATGAGGGCAGCACTTGCAAATGTGCCCTCAAGCCGTTAATCTAGTCAGTATGACTAGAAATGCAAAATCGCCACCGAAGCGCAAAAGACAGCAGCTCGCTCCCGGCCAGTGGCTCCTTCAAGAAGCAAAAGCCCGGTTCAGCGAGCTGGTGCGGCGCGTCCGCAGCGAAGGTCCCCAGCATGTCAGCGTGCATGGGCGAGAAGAAGTTGTCGTCATTTCCGCCGAAGAGTTTCGCCGTCTCAAGGGCGAGCCCACGGGCAAAACTTTGATTGCCGCATTGCAGGCCTCTCCCTATCAGGAGGTAGATATTGAACCGAGGCGTGTCCGTCTGCCCGTACGCGATATTCACTTGTGACGGGTTGGCTGCTCGATACAAATATTATTTCAGAACTGCGCCGCCCGAAACCGGAGCCAAGGGTCACTGCCTTTATTGCGGCAAAACCACTTGATCTGCTTTACGTCAGCGTGGTTACTTTTGCTGAAATCCGCTTTGGGATCGAGCGCCTCGCTAACGCCAATCGCCGCGCCGAATTGAATGCTTGGCTCACGCACAAGGTGCGGCCGATGTTCGAAGGCCGCGTGCTCACTGTCAGCGAAGACATTATGTTCCAATGGCGACTCTTAGTCGAGGAGGGCCGCAAGGCAGGCCATACGTTTTCGCAGCCGGATCTCATCATCGCGGCGACCGCGCTCCATCATGGCCTGCCGGTGGTATCGCGCGACAAGAGCGATTACGAAAAGGCTCACGTTCCCGTCATCAACCCATGGCGCGACGCGGTTTCCGGTTAATTCGTTCGGCGCGATTCGCGGCGGCCAAGAACCTGATCCGCGCCGTTCGATCCCGCGTCGTCCGACGCCGTCGGCGCCGCCCCCGGTTTCTGCTCCTCAGTTCGCTTGGCACCGGTAGTAAAGCATATAGCCGCCGGTGCTCGAGGCGTTGCGGAACGTCAAGAGGCCCGAACTGCGATCGAGCTCATAAAAACCGCCGCGCACACTGTCGTGCCACAGAACCCGTGTTGGGGTGATTTCGGCGGAGAGCGAATCCGCTGTCTGGCGCTCGTCGTCGATCTTCAAATTCCACGCGGCCCCGCTGGCCATATTGGCGCACCGGAAATTGATCTCCGCCGCATGAGCCGGCTGACCGCCGGTCAACGGCAGCCCGATGACGCCCAGCGAGAGCGCAGGCGCAATGATCGTCGCAAATCTTTTGCGAGCTAGCGGGCTTGGCTGCCGGCATTTGGGCCGGCACTGTGCCTCGTCTCGACCGTCCATCTCGATGATCATAGGTAGCCTCCATGACGGCCTGTTACCGAAGGTAACCGAAATCGAGACGTCCCGCTCATGCCTAATACATAGGCCCGCTTATGCCTAATATTTAGGCACTGATGCCTGCGTTTTTATCAGGAAGTCACAGCGCGATGCCAGCCGGCGTTTGGACATCGCCTCCGATCTTGATGAATCTGATTGCAATTCGCAACCCACGAAATTTCGCCGCCTATTTAGCATGCATTTTGCATGAAATGTGAAATGCCGGCCGGCGAACCGCACCACCGTCCGCCGATCACAAGCAAGATGCCTCGCAAACTGCCGGTCTATGGGAGGACACACACCTGGAGGTCTAAAATGTTGCTTCCGTCACCAGAGTGGCTGAACTCGGGAAATAACGCGTGGCAGCTCGCCGCGGCGACTTTCGTCGGCTTGCAGAGCATACCGGGGCTTGTCGTTCTCTACGGCGGAATTGTCAAAAAAAAATGGGCAATCAACTCAGCCTTCATGGCGATGTACGCCTTTGCCGCGGTGCTGCTCGTCTGGCTCTTATGGGCGTACAATATGGGGTTCGGGGAGCAGCTCCTCCCGTTTATCGGCAAGCCTAAGCCGGCGGCCCCGGCCTTGTTCGAGCTTGCACCGGCGATGGTGCCGGAAGCGGCGTCCGGAATGCCGGAACTCACCTTCCCGATGGCCACTTTGGTCTACTTCCAATTTGTGTTTGCCGCGATCACAGTCATTATCCTGGCAGGCTCGGTCCTTGGCCGGATGAGTTTTAAGGCGTGGATCCTCTTTGTTCCAATTTGGATGACCGTTGTCTACACGATTGGCGCATTCAGCCTATGGGGCGGCGGCTGGCTCGCCGCCGCAGGCGCCGTCGACTTTTCGGGCGGTTATGTGATCCATCTTGCCGCCGGCACGTCGGGCTTCGTGGCCGCGGCCATCATCGGGCCGCGGCTTCAGGTCGATCGCGAGCACTGTCCGCCCAACAATCTGCTGGCGGCGCTCACCGGTGCGGGCATATTGTGGATCGGCTGGAACGGTTTCAATGGCGGCGACCCTTATTTCGCCAATGCGAATGCGGGAGCGGCGGTGCTCAACACCAATGTCGCCACCGCGACGGCCCTATTGGTCTGGACGTTCATCGACACGTTCAAATACGGCAAGCCTTCGGTCGTCGGCGCGATCAACGGGATGATTGCGGGACTCGTTGGAATCACCCCCGCCGCCGGTTACGTCGACGGTTATGGCGCGATCGCCATCGGCATTGCCGCCGGCACCATTCCGTGGTTCAGCATGAACATTTTGCAAAAAACCAAGCTGATGAGTAGGGTGGACGACACGCTGAGCGTGTTTTCGACCCACGGAGTGGCGGGGCTCACGGGCGGCTTGCTGACCGGCATATTGGCCAATCCGGATATGCTCTTGTACATCGGCACCGACAAAGACGCGCCCGGCGTCAGTACGACAGGCTGGCTCTACGGAAACTTCCACCAGCTTGTCCTGCAGGCGGAAGCGGCGCTCTTCATCATCGTCCTGAACGCCGTTGCGACCTTCGTCATCCTCAAGATCATCTCCCTTATCGTCCCCTTGCGGATGGATGAAACCACGCTGCAACTCGGCGATAAAGCGGTCCACGGCGAGGACGCCTACGCGATGGATTAAGTCTGGCCGGCGTGGCTCACTTGCGTGCTCGTTGGCGGCTCGCAAGTGGCCGCGCCCGTTTTAACTCCTGCCATGCGGGCTCCTAGCAGCCCCAACTACCCAGCTGCATAAAGCAGCGTGGAAAGCGTGGGAACTCGTTTCCATCGTCGGGCGAGCCATGAGCGAGCCAAACAATCCGAGCCGCACCGATCCCGCCGCGGACCTCGAGAGCATGCCTCTCGTGGGCCGCTCCGCCGCTATGCAGGAAATCCATCGTGCCCTGGCGCGCCTGACCCAGACCGATCTCACCGTCATGATCACCGGAGAGTCGGGTACCGGCAAAGAGCTCGTCGCGCGCGCGTTGCATGACCACGGCAAACAAAAGCAAGGCCCTTTTGTTGCCATCAACGCGGCCGCAATTCCCTGCGATCTCATCGAGGGTTTCGAGGAGGCTAGGGGAGGCACCCTCTTCCTCGATGACATCGGTGGCATGTCGCTGGAGGTGCAGGCAAGGCTATTACGCATCCTTCAACTCGGGGAATATACAACCGCCGGCGGTCGCAACCCAATCAAGCCGAATGTCCGTATCATCACGGCGGCCAACAAGGATCTTGGCGGGTTGATCCGCCAAGGTCTTTTCAGCGAGGACTTGTTTTTTCGTTTGAATGTCGTCCCTTTGTGGCTGCCGCCGTTACGTGACCGTCTCGAGGATATTGCCGACTTAGCGCAACATTTTTTTGCGCTGGCCGCCGCCGAAGGCTTGCCGCACAAGACTATCGACGCCGATGCCGTCGAACGCCTCAAAAAGCATCGTTGGCCAGGCAATGTCAGAGAATTGAAAAATCTCACCTGCCGGCTTGCTGCGCTCTATCCGCAGGAGACCATCACTTCTGAATTAGTGGAATTGGAACTCGGCGCCAAAGCAGCGGTGATCCTGCCGGATTTATCGGCGGGTCTCAATTTTCAGGACATGCGGACATCGCAGCGTCGGCAAAGCCAGACTCTCGCAACCGCAATCGAATGTTATCTCTCCGAACTGTTCCACGACCGCGACGGAAGCCCGCCGCCGGGTCTCTATCATAGGACAGTGCGGGAAATCGAATATCCGTTGATTTCCATGGCGCTTGCCACCACGAAGGGCAATCAGATCAAGGCCGCCGAACTTTTGGGGCTGAACCGGAATACATTGCGCAAGAAGCTGCGCAATCTCGGCATCAAATGGATGCGTTCACCGCGTTGACGCGGCCAATCAGTCTTGCCTAAAAGGCGGGTGTCCAACGCTCCATCACCTGGGGGAACTAGCCTCGCTATGCCATCGCTGTTCTCTCTTAAAGCCAAGCTCACTTTGCGCCGCACCTAATTCGCCGGGGTCAGCTGCCGCGCCAGCGGCCCCGCGGGGGAGTCTGTAACCGGGACAGTGACACACGCATTCTTACACGCGGACTTGTAGCTAGCTGGACTGGCGGCGCAAAAAGGCCGGTATTTCGAGCTGGTCCTCCTCATAGGCGCGGCTGTGATAGGCGCCGCGATGCGCACCGCCCGGTTGCGGGGCCCGGCTTTGTGCGGCAGGCGGCTGCTGAGCGCGTTTACCGGCATATTCCGCGTGAAGGCCGTTTTGCGGCTGCTGCCGGTAGGGCTGCGGCGCCGGCAGCCGGGCTTGCTGCTGCCGCTCGTGCGGCCTCGCGCCATTGGCCTCCGAATCATTGCGGCTGAGGCCAAAAGACGCAAGTTTTTGCAGAAGGGAAGTGCGGCGCTTGGCTTCGGGATGTTCAGGCGCAAGCTCGCCACGATGCGCACGGATTTGGTTTTGCGCCGGCAGCGGCAGGTCCTCCATCTGAGGCATTCTCTGCTGCCGGACAATGGGCACATCGGGAACAAAGGGGCCTGACTCATAAGGATCGTTTGGCCGCGCGGCATGCGGCAATTGCTCGAGGTAAGGCCGCTGTTTTGGCGAAAGTTCTTGCACCCTGACCCCTTGATCCGTACCGGCGGCAAAGGCCCCAAATCCGCGCTCGTCGTAACGCGGATCATACTCTGCCGCCGCTGCGGCGTCCGCTTGGGACGCTTGGACACGCGGTTGGGCAGTATCAAAGCCGCGCGGCGCCATCTGGGCCCGCAAACGGCTGGTCACCTCGGCAATGCGCGCCTCGACCGCGGTGGGTTCCGCAGCGTTTACGGGCTGATCGATCCCGGTGGCAACGACCGACACGCGGACAACGCCATCGAGGCTTTGATCGAAGGTCGCGCCCAAAATGATATTAGCGTCCTCGTCGACCTCCTGGCGGATCCTGCTTGCGGCTTCATCGACTTCATAAAGGGTGAGATCATTGCCGCCGGTAATTGAAATGAGCAGACCGCGCGCGCCTTTCATCGAGACTTCGTCGAGCAGCGGATTGGCAATCGCGGCCTCGGCAGCGAGAATGGCCCGCTTTTCTCCAGACGCCTCGCCGGTGCCCATCATCGCCTTGCCCATCTCGCGCATGATCGCCCGCACGTCGGCGAAATCGAGATTGATCAAGCCCTCCTTGACCATCAAATCGGTAATGCAGGCGACGCCCGAATAAAGGACCTGATCGGCCATCGCGAAAGCATCGGCAAAGGTCGTTTTCTCATTGGCGATACGGAACAGATTCTGGTTCGGAATGATGATCAACGTATCGACGGCTTTCTGCAATTCGTTGATCCCGGCCTCCGCGACACGCATGCGCCGCGCACCCTCGAACTGAAATGGCTTTGTGACGACGCCAACAGTCAGAATGCCCATGTCCCGCGCGGTCCGCGCGATGACCGGCGCCGCGCCGGTGCCCGTGCCGCCGCCCATACCGGCCGTCACGAAGACCATATGCGCGCCAGAAAGGTGATCGCGGATTTCCTCGATTGCCTCCTCCGCCGCAGCTCTTCCGACTTCGGGCTGCGACCCGGCGCCGAGGCCCTCGGTGACCTGGAGGCCCATTTGGATGATTCTCTCGGACTTCGACGAAGTGAGCGCCTGCGCATCGGTGTTGGCGACGATAAACTCAACGCCAAGCAGGCCTGAGACAATCATGTTGTTGACGGCATTGCCGCCTGCGCCGCCGACGCCGGCGACCGTAATATGTGGTTTTAGTTCCCTCAGTTCGGGAGCTTTGAGATTGATCGTCATCGTCTGGCCTCTCGACGTTGGAGCGCTGTTCTTAACGCTCGGGTTTGATTTAGATTGGTTGCGGCAAAACGAACTCCTTTGCCGCGCTTACTTGCCGCACGCACGCTAAAAACTGCTAAGGAGCCACTCTCCTACCCGCCCGATATATCCGCTCGCCTTGGCCTCCCGGAGGGCCGGGCGGGGCGACGGGCGGTAATGCTCATTGCCGCTCACTTGCGGATAGATCAGAAGTCCGACCGACGCCGCGAAGGCCGGGCTCTTTGCGGATTCGGGCAGCCCCTTTATGCCGAGCGGCCGGCCGATCCGAACCTGCCCCGACACAATTCGCTTCACCGCCGCTTGCATTCCTGTTAGCTGGCAGGCGCCGCCCGTCAGAACAAGCCGCCGTCCGGCATGCGGAGGAAGGCCCGCGTTCTTCAGCCGGTCACGCAGGAGCTCGAGGATTTCCTCGATCCTGGGCCTGATGATCGAAATGAGCTGCGCCTTGGGCAGATGCGAGGGACGCTCGCAATCTTCGCCCGCTGGAACGACCGCAATCGTCTCGCTTTCATCGGAAACAGATGAGAGGCAGGCGCCGTAGAGCGTCTTCAACCGTTCCGCATCTGTAACGGTAATGCCAAACCCGCGCGCGATATCCATGGTGACATGGTGCCCTCCGACGGCGAACGAGTCGACATGCGCGAGATGACCGCCGGAAAACACCAAGACAGATAGCTTTCCGGCCACCATGCCAA
>CAYWHF010000117.1:0-7397 GCA_964457695.1 uncultured Methylocapsa sp. | reverse complement strand
CGCGGGTGTAGCTCAATGGTAGAGCAGCAGCCTTCCAAGCTGAATACGAGGGTTCGATTCCCTTCACCCGCTCCAATACTTATCGCTCAAGGCAGCAACAGATGTCGCGCAAGAGTTTGCTTCGCATGCTTCTCGCCGCCGCATCTCTCGCCGTTTGTAGCGATTTAGCGCGGGCCGAGGACGCCGCTGGAAATTCTGCGGCGCCCGCAAACGAAGCAGCGCCCGCGAATCTGCCGTCTGCATTAGGTTCCGGCATCCCGGCGTTTGCCGACTTCAAGAAGGGGCTGCAAAATCTCGGTTATACTTTTCAATTGAATTATACGGGGGATGTCCTTGGAAATCCCACGGGCGGCATCAAACAGGGAGCGACTTACGAGGGTCTGCTCGAGATGGCGCTCGATGGCGATCTCGACAAGATCGCCGGTCTGAACGGTGCGACCTTTCATATCAATGCTTTTGAGATCCAGGGCCGTGGCCTCGCGACCTTCAACATTGGGAATGGTTCTATATCCCGGATCAATAGCTACGAGGCGCGGCACGCGATCAGGCTTTTTGAGGCCTGGACCGAACAGCAGTTCTTTCAAGGACTTGCGGCGCTCCGAATCGGACAACTGTCGGCCGACACTGAATTCATCATCAGCGACTTGGCCGTACTCTACCTCAACGGCACATTCGGCTGGCCGGACATCATGGTGCCGGATCTGCCGAGCGCCGGCGGGCCCAATTACCCGCTGGCAACGCCGGGCGTTCGCCTGAAAGCTAGTCCGAGCGAGCAAATCACGCTCCTCGCTGCCTTGTTCAACGGCGATCCTTCCGGGGCAAGGTTTAGCGGATTGCAAGAAATCAAGGACCCTGCGGGGATAAACTTCCGCGTTCAGGACCCGCCTTTTTTGATCGGCGAGGCACAATTCAAATACAATCAAGCTTCTGGCTCGGCGGGGCTCGCCGGATCCATCAAGCTTGGCGGGTGGCACCACTTCGGCGGGTTCAGCGATGAGCGTTTCGGCACCGGCGGCTTACCGCTCGCCAATCCAGCAAGCGGCGGCATTGGGTTTGTCCATCACGGCAATACAGGGCTTTATGGAATCATCGATCAGATGATTTGGCGGCGCCCCGGAGACGACCCGAAAAAGGGCATCGGTGTTTTTGCGCGAGCTATGGCGGCTCCCTCGGACCGCAATCTGATCGACCTTTATGCCGACGGCGGTGTCAATATTATCGGCCTATGGGACCGAAGGCCGGATGACACATTTGGAGCAGCGGCCGCCTATTCACGAATCTCTCCTGCAGCGAGTGGACTCGACGCGGATGCGGCCTTCTTTACTTCTTCGCCCTTGCCGATTCGAGACGATCAGGTCACCTTCGAACTCACCTATCAGGCCCAAATCGCTCCTGGGTTTCTCGTTCAACCGGATTTTCAATATATCTTTCATCCGAACGGCGGCGGGGTCAATCCAGTCAACCCTGCAACGGGGCGCATCCCTGACGTGGCGGTATTTAGTCTCCGCACGGCGGTCAAGTTTTAACGTTCGGGGGCGCCGGAGCAAAGGACACAAAATCGTCCTGGGTTTAGCTCAACGGTAGAGCAGCTGCCTCCCTAGCTGAATGCGAATGTTCGATTCCCTTCACCCATTCCAATCTCCGCGCCGGTTGTCTGCAGGGACACGCATGTGGCGCAGGTTCACGCTTATTGTGCTTTTGGGTGCCGGATTCGCCGCGGCCCCTAGCAATCTGGCGCAAGCACAGGCACCGGGAATCGAAACCGTGGTGCTGCCGCCTGAGCTGCAGCCAACGATCGCCTCAAGCGTTCCGGCACTCGCGGAGTTTAAGAAGGGGCTCTACGACCTCGGTTACAATCTGCAATTTAGTTATTTCGGGGATCCTCTGGCTAATCCGACGGGCGGCGTCCGGCAAGGTGGGGTTTATGAAGGTCTTCTTTACATGGTGCTCGACGCCGACCTCGCGAAGATCGCAGGGTTGGACGGCCTCAGCTTTCGGGTCAATGCCTATCAGATACATGGCGGTCGGCTGACGGCGTCCAATCTTCGCAACCTTGTGATCGTCGATAGCATCGAGGCGCGGCCCACGACGCGGTTATTCGAGCTCTGGATCGAGCAAAAGTTTAACGACTTCGCCGCAATCCGCATTGGCAATCTGGCCGCCGACAATCAGTTCTTCATCAGCGAATTCGCCGGCGCGTTATATGTCATCAGCACATTCGGCTGGCCGGCCCTATTCGCATCGGATCTGCCGAGCGGAGGACCTGCCTATCCTCTGGCTACTCCCGGCATTCGCCTCAAATTAACACCGAACGATCAACTCGCGCTTCTCGCCGGTATCTACAATGGCGACCCGACAGGAGCGGGGTTCACAGGATTAGACCAGATCAAAGACCCGGCCGGAATAAATTTTCGTCTCAAGGATCCTCCTCTGGTGTTCGCCGAATCACAATATAGGTACAATCAAGACAAGGCGTCCTCAGGCCTCGCCGGGACAATCAAGCTCGGAGGATTGTATCACTTCGGCAAGTTCAACGATCAGCTTTTTGATACTGATGGTCAGTCGCTTGCCGCGCCATCGAGCAACGGTATCGCAATGACTCACCGGGGAGATTATTCCCTTTACGGTGTCATCGACCAGATGCTCTGGCGTCTGCCGGGAGACGATCCGAAGAAGGGCGTCGGGGCGTTCGCGAGGGTTGCGTTAAGCCCTATCGATCGAAATTTGATCGACTTTTATGCCGATGCCGGGATTAATTTAATGGGGTTTTGGGACAAAAGGCCAAACGACAAGTTTGGTTTCGCGGCATCCTTTTCGCATCTTTCTCCCAATGTCCGGCAGCTCGACGCTGAAAAGGCTGTGTTTACAAACACTCGTTTGCCCTTGCGCAATTACGAATTGGTATTCGAATTAACCTATCAGGCGCAAATCGTTTCTGGCTGGACCGTGCAGCCCGATTTCCAATATATTTTTCACCCCGGCGGCGGGACGCTCAACCCTTTAAATCCCTTTATTGGCCCAATTCCCGACGCCGCGGTTTTCGGCGTGCGCACGCAAATCAGTTTCTGATTGGAATTTGGGGCAGTGAAATTCCAAGGCAAACACCGCCCGCCATCATCCGGCCGTGTCCGGGCAATCTTCCGCCTCACGTGCCGACCGCATCCATTCCGCCGAGCGCCAAAAATTTTTCGAGCCAATGGATGTCGTAGAGCCCATTTTGGATTTCGGCGTTGCGGACCAGCGTTTGGAACAGGGGAATCGTCGTGTCGATGCCGTCGACGATGAACTCGTCGAGCGCGCGGCGCAGACGCATCAAGGCTTCGTTGCGGTTTCGCCCATGGACGATGAGCTTGCCCACGAGCGAGTCATAGCTCGGCGGGATGACGTAGCCGGCGTAGACCGCGCTATCGACGCGCACGCCAAGGCCGCCTGGCGGGTGGTAATAGGCGATCTTTCCGGGCGACGGCCGGAAGCTTGCCGCGTGCTCCGCATTGATCCGGCATTCGATCGCATGCCCCTGCAGAGCGATCTGGTCCTGGGCTAACGTTAAGGGAGATCCCGCGGCAAGTCTAATCTGCTCATGGACGAGATCGACGCCGGTGACCATTTCGGTTACCGGATGTTCGACTTGAATTCTGGTGTTCATTTCAATGAAATAGAATTTTCCTCCTTCATAGAGAAACTCGATTGTGCCTAAGCCGCTGTAGCCCAACTCGCGCATCGCCATTGCACAGATTTCGCCGATTTCCAGGCGCTGGGCTGCGTTGAGCGCGGGGGAGGGGCTCTCTTCCCACAGTTTCTGATGCCGGCGTTGAAGCGAGCAATCGCGTTCGCCGAAATGAATAGCCTTGCCATTGCCGTCGCCGAGAATCTGAATTTCGATATGGCGGGGCTTTTCAAGCAATTTTTCGATGTATACCGCGTCGTCGCCAAAGGCCGCCTTGGCCTCGATTCGCGCCGTTTCAAGCGCAACGGGGAGATCATTTGCGCTGCGGGCGATTTTCATGCCGCGCCCGCCCCCGCCTGCCGCCGCCTTCACGAGAACAGGAAACCCGAGCGACTCGGCGATCGTTATGGCTTTCTTATCGCTGGTGATTGCGCCCTCTGAGCCAGGCACGCAGGGGATGCCGAGCCGGAGCGCCGTTGCCTTGGCCTCGATCTTGTCGCCCATAAGTCTGATATGCTCGGGCTTGGGGCCGATGAAGACGATGCGATGGTCGGCAAGAATCTCGGCAAACCGTGCATTCTCGGCCAAGAATCCATAGCCTGGATGGAGGGCTTCGGCGCCGGTAATTTCGCATGCGGCAAGAAGGGCTGGAATATTCAGGTAGGAATCGCGCGCGCGTGGCGGCCCGATGCAGACGGATTCATCGGCAAGCTTGACATGCATCGCGTCGGCGTCGGCGGTCGAGTGAACGGCAACGGTCGCTATGCCAAGTTCCTTGGCCGCCCGCAGAATCCGCAGCGCGATTTCGCCGCGATTGGCGATGAGAATCTTGTCGAACATCTCAGTTTACCAGCACCGCGGTCTATTCGATCACAAGCAGAGGCTGGCCATATTCGACCGGCTGACCATCTTCGACCAGAATACTGGTCACCGTGCCTTCGCGTGGCGCAAGAATCTCATTAAAAGTCTTCATCGCCTCGACCAAAAGCAGCTTCTCGCCAGACTTTACTTTGGCTCCGACCTCGACGAAAGGGGTGGCTTCGGGCGACGGGCGAAGATAGACAGTTCCAACCATTGGCGATTTTACCGTTCCGGGACCGTCGGCCACCGCTGCTGCTTTGTCCGTTGTTACGGCTGGGGCAGATGGCGGCGGGGCTGCTTGAGGCGGGGGCGCCTGCGCGGCGGCCGGTGCAGACAACAGCCGCGAGACACGGAGCTTGAAATCGCCCTTCTCGATCTCGATTTCGGAAAGCCCGAGGCGGGTGACGAGTTGCGCCAAATTTGAGACCAAATCCAAGTCGATCTCGCGTTCGTCCGTACTGACCTCCGGTTTTGATTCCGGATCTTTCATCTGATTTTACTCTTCCTTACCTTGGACGCGTTCTTGTCGAGAACGCCGATGTGCAAAGCTCTTGACTGATACGCTCGATGTTTCGGGTCGGGTTCATGCGGCCTCAGTCAGAAGTGCTTCGAGTGCGAGAACGTAGGAGAGTGCTCCAAAGCCGAAAATTACGCCCCGCGCGACGGGGGAAATCAGCGATTTTTGGCGAAACTGCTCCCTGGCGTGAATATTCGAGAGGTGCACCTCGATGACTTTCGTCTTTGCCGCTTTGATCGCGTCATGGATTGCAATCGACGTGTGCGAATAGGCGCCGGCATTCAAGATCACGGGCTCGCCGAGGCGGCCCGCTTCCTGAACCCAGGTCACGAGGTCACCCTCATGGTTCGATTGGCGAAAATGCAAGGTGGTCCCGGAACGTTTGCAGAGAACGGAAAGACGCTCCTCTATGTCCGCGAGGGTGGCATTGCCATACGTTTCAGGTTCCCGTGTGCCGAGGAGGTTGAGATTCGGCCCATTCAGGACATGAACGGTATTCATGACGGTTTCCGTCGCAAGAAGAGCCCGTTGCGTTACACAGCCGGACTCAAAACGCAAGGGACGACCGGGCGCGGCCGCGCCCCGGTCAAAATGCTTCGTCATTCAAAAATACTTGCATTTGGTGTGCCCGTTGATCAGGGCAGTTTGGGCATGTTTTGTGCCCGCCCGAAACCGGCTGCAAGGTCGTCGTTCTTTCACGCACTCGTCATGTGCCTTGACGCAGGACGTCCTAGGGCCTACGTCATGACTTGAAAACCTAGGGGATCCCCGGCAGGGGGCTGAGAGGCTGGCGGCGCCCGAAAGCGGCCCAGCGACCCTTCGAACCTGATCCAGCTCGCACTGGCGTAGGGATGGTCAAACGATGCTCTCCGCTAAATTCAGGGCCGTTTGGGCCGCAAACTTTGCCCCGCCGCCGGCGGCGAAGGGGTAATGTTATGCGCATTCGCATCCTTGGGGCGGGAATCGTAGGCCTAACCGTTGCTTTTGAGTTTGCCCGGGCGGGCTGCGATGTCGAATTGACAGAAAAGCGCGAAGGCCCGGGTCTTGGCTGTTCCTACTTCGCGGGCGGGATGCTCGCGCCCTGGTGCGAAGCGGAAAACACAGAGCGGCTGATCCTCGACCTAGGATGCGAATCGCTAAAATTTTGGACCGGGACCTTTCCGATTGCCGCTCGCCAAGGAACGCTCGTGGTCGCGCCTGCGCGCGACAAGCCTGAACTCGCCCTGTTTGCGCGCCGGGCGAGCGGGGGCGAGCGCATCGATGCGGCACGAATCGCGGCGCTCGAGCCCGATCTCGCCGGGCGTTTCGAGGAGGCCTTGTTCTTTCCCGAGGAAGCGCATCTCGACCCCCGCGCGGCAATGGCGGCACTTGCCGCACAACTCAAAGACAATGCGCATGTCTCGCTCTACTTTGGTGAAGATGGCCGGCAGCAGGGGCGAGCGGATTGGACCATCGATTGCCGCGGGCTTGCGGCGCAAGACACGTTGCCTGATTTGCGCGGGGTCAGAGGCGAAATGCTGATTCTTGCCACAGGGGAAATCGCGCTCAAGCGGCCGGTGCACCTGTTGCATCCCCGTTATCCCGTTTACGTCGTGCCGCGCGGCCAAAAACAGTTCATGATCGGCGCGACAATGATCGAAAACGAAGACGCCGGCCGGATCACCGCGCGCTCCTTGCTCGAGCTTTTGGGCGCTGCCTATAGTCTGCATCCCGCATTCGCCGAGGCGGAAGTTGTAGAGACCGGTGCCGGCATTCGCCCGGCGTTTCCCGACAATTTGCCGAGAATCCGCCGCGAAGGCCGAACGCTCTATGTCAATGGCCTTTACCGGCATGGTTTTTTGCTGGCGCCTGCGCTTGCGCGCCGGGCCGTAGAAGCCGCGCTCCAAGGCGCCTATTTTCCGGAGGTCATGGATGCGCATCCATGTGAACGGCAAACCGCATGACGTCGCGGCAGCCACGCTTGCCGATTTGCTCCGCGAGCTCGACTACGAGGATCGTGCCGTCGCGACGGCGCTCAATCTGAATTTTGTCCGCAGGCAGGATCGCCGTTTGGCGAATTTGAAAGAGGGCGATGCGGTCGAGATTCTTGTGCCGCGCCAGGGAGGTTGACGTGCAGGCTGGTATGGAGGCCGGAGTGGGCAGCGAGCCCCTGCGCCTTTACGGTGTCGCGCTCACCTCGCGGCTTCTTGCCGGGACCGCGCAATATCCTTCGCCGGCGGTCCTCTCGCGCGCAATCAAAGCGGCGAACGTCGAGATCGTCACCGTTTCGCTCAGGCGCGAAGCGGGAGGAAGCCGCGCGGGCGAAGGCTTTTGGGCGCTTATCCGGGAGCTTGGCGTGCGGGTGCTGCCGAA
>CAYWHF010000116.1:5004-7408 GCA_964457695.1 uncultured Methylocapsa sp. | reverse complement strand
CTAACGCTTTTACGTGTTTCATCAACAAACTTCCCGTTGCTTTTTTTGGTGGGCAAAAGCGCCCCGCATGTTGCCTAACGCGCTGGGTGCCTGGAATGACCTCTTGAGGCCCCCCGCCCGTGCTCAAACCTTTTACCCGAATTCTACTGCATTTCAAGACCAATGGGGCAGGCGACACCCGTGCCACCAAGGCCGCAATACCCCCTTGGATTCTTCGCCAAATATTGCTGGTGGTAGGCCTCGGCGTAATAAAAATCCGGCCGGTCGACGATCTCGGTCGTGATCGCGCCAAAGCCGCGCGGCGCGAGCGCTTTGGCGAAGGCTGCCTTGCTGAACTCCGCCGCCTCGCGCTGGGCCGGGGTTCTAGCGTAAATGACGGAGCGGTATTGGCTGCCGACATCGTTCCCTTGGCGCATGCCTTGGGTCGGATCATGGTTCTCCCAAAAAGTTTTGAGCAATGCAGAATAGGAAATTTTCGCCGGATCGAAGGCAACCAGCACGACCTCGGCATGGCCGGTCGATCCCGAGCACACTTCCTCATAAGTGGGATTGGGGGTAAAACCGCCCGCATATCCTGCGGCAGTCACATAAATTCCTTCGCCAAGCTCCCAGAACTTGCGTTCGGCGCCCCAAAAACAGCCCATGCCGAACAAAGCGGTCTCGATGCCTTCTGGAAACGGAGGTTTGAGCGGGTTGCCGATCGTAAAATGCGTTTCGGCCGTCACGATGGGGTGTGGTCTGCCAGCGAGAGCCTCGTGGGCATTTGGCATTGCCGTTTGCTTGTTGAACCACCACATGGGTCACCTTTTTCGCCGGGGACCTCGATAAGACTGCATGAGAACGCGCAGACCGAGCCAAGGTTACCGGCTCGAATACCCGAATTTCCGCGCAGGCTTCTTGGCAAGCCAAGCAATAATGCCGCCGATAACAGCAAAGCTGAAGCAAACTGGTAAGCGCAAAAGCTGAGCCGTAATCGCATGCATCGGAGGAAGGCGCCGGTCAATAAAATCTTGCGCCAATGCCCATTTACCAGGAGGAAGCAAGGCCAAAAACTCGCTGATCGGTGTAATAGTCAGCGTCGCAGCCTCATAGGAGTGCTTGGCATCGATGATAAACGTAAGAAATGCGGTCGCTAGGAGGCAAAGGCTAAGAAATCGCAAAAGCAAGCGGAGCATGGGTTTAGTAACGTCCTCCCCTTGACGTGGTAAATACAATCAGCGTCGCCTAGCCAATCGGGTCACTGCCAAATCCCGCTCGCCCCAAACGTGGCGCCCAATTGCGTTTGAGCGCTCGAGCGCCTATAATGGAGCAATTCCCATTTCAGATATTTTCGTTCACTTCGTGGCTGGCATCCGCGATCGGCGCGGCATGTTCCTTGTCCCGCAAAGGAGAAAACGACGCATGACTAATGCGCCCCTAATGCCCAAAGCGACCGCTGTTTGGCTCTTGGAGAACACCACCCTCACTTTCGAGCAAATCGCCGATTTTTGCAAACTTCACCCGCTGGAGGTGAAAGGGATTGCCGATGGCGATGTGGCAGCTGGGATCAAGGGCCATGATCCGATCACTTCAGGCCAGCTCACGCGCGAGGAATTAGCAGCGGCCGAGGCCGACGCCACGCGTCAGCTGCAGCTTGCGGTCTCGAAAGTGCGATTACCTGAGCCGAGCCGCAAGCGCGGCGCGCGTTATACCCCGCTGTCGCGGCGACAGGACCGTCCAAACGCCATTCTTTGGTTAATTCGCAATCACCCGGAGCTAAAGGATGCGCAAATCATGCGCCTTGCCGGCACCACCAAGACGACGCTGCAAGCCATCCGCGACCGGACGCATTGGAATTCGGCGGCTTTGACGCCGGTCGATCCGGTCACGCTCGGACTCTGTTCGCAATTGGACCTCGATCTGGAAGTCAACCGCGCTGCCAAAGACCGTACGGCCTCTCACGAGGATCACGGTGAAACGCTGATACCGAGCGAGGTGACCACGCGCAGAACGCCTGTCGAACCTCTTGGCGATGCCAACGTCTTTGGCAGTTCCGAAATTGGCAATACCGGACCGGCCGAATCTATCGATGCCGATTCCGTATTTCTCAATGTGAAAGATCGCGAGGTCAAGGAATAGAACTAGGGTGTGTCTGTCCAGTCTTTGGCTGGCGCTGAGTTGGGTCAGGCGCGCCGGCCAGGGGCTCCCGAATTGGTAAATTGTTAGCTCGAATCAGGCATCAAACTGTGCCGCGGATCCCAACGGGGATCGTGTTCGAGTGCCTGGAGCCAATCGTGACGAACCTCAATTGCTTTAAGGCGTGCGCGGGGATTGCAATGCTGACGTTTGCTGGCGGCGGCTTCGCCAACGCCGCCGATGTCCGCCCGGGGCCAGCCCTGCCGCCCGCTTTCGCCTATGGTTACGC
>CAYWHF010000116.1:2891-4994 GCA_964457695.1 uncultured Methylocapsa sp. | reverse complement strand
CCTGAGGCGAGCCTTTACGGCGAAACGGCACGGCTACGGCCGACAGCACTCTGCCAGTCGCAAGGGCTTTATGGGGATTCCGTCCTGTTTCCGTAACACCTCTTCAGGTCGATCGTCCGTAGCGCGCCGGCAGCCACTGCGCAAAATCGTCACGTTTGGCAAGTTTAGCGCGTTCGGGTCAAGAAACTTGCCGCGCGTTTGGCTATCCTAATGCTGCGGGGTTCGATGCCTGCGCAGCCGGCGGCGGTTTCGCGTTTGACGCGCGTCAGTGAGCCATCGCAAACCACTTACCGGACCGGCCGCCCTTGCCCCCGAGGGCGGCCGGACTTTTTGCAGAGCTTCCCCGAAGCGCGGTCCTAGGTCTGGCGCTACGACAACAGCTTATTGCGACTAAGTGTAACTCTGACTCCCGCATCTTCTTAGAGTTCCGGGCCCGACGGCGCGGAAGTCAGCCTGGGTGGTCACGCCGGTCAGGAAATGGCCGGCATGGCAGCTTTGCAACTTCGATGCAGCTGAGCGCGCACATGAAGCCGCGCGCCGCATTGCACCAGTCTGCGCCGAGCGCCATCGTGCGGGCAACGTCGAATGACCGGCACAGGCGACGTACCGCATTATCTTTTTCTGAACTGGGGTGGCGGCGCATTGAGAGTCGCGCCGGGGTCAAGTTCGGACGGTGGCTTTACAGCTTTGTACGACAGATCCGACGGTATATAGTCCTTGGCAGTTCCTTTATACGGCCCGACAATCACCTTACTTACTTTTGATGGTTCCAGGAGCACCTTGACTTTCTTATTCGCAGGAACGTCCAGGACGGCATCGTCATTGAGAACGCTTCCTTTCGTAATCGCCGGCACGTCCGACTTCGTGATGCGCACGTCTGCACCCGCTGCCGTTGGCAGGACCAGAGTTAATCCCGCAAGAAACGTTGCACGAACAACCACCCGATACGATGAATTGTACGCCATGATAACCTCCCTTTTGTTGCAAAGAGGCGGAACAGCTTGCCGAGTTTCCTATAAATTTCCTCGATGTTGCGGCCAAGGCTCACCGAGCTAATCCACGCCGTGAGCGCCGTTGTGTAGGGTAGCACCAGTCCGGCAAATTTGAAAGCTCCAAACCCGCCGATAACCAAGGCCGTCGAGCCGGTCACTGCCAGCGTCTTGGCATATCTTCCGAAGCCGAAAATTCGGCTGACCAAGTAGCCGCCGCTGGCGACGCTCAAGAGCAGGAGGAGCTCTTCGGCGGGCCGAAGTTTGCGGATCCAGCGGTTGTCAATGAGCTGAGATACTATAAATGCGTGGATCTTAACACCCGGCATGCGCGCTTCGTCGACCACTGACAACGGGGTCAGATGGCGATCGAGATCGACGAGATCGGAGCCGATCAGAACGATCTTGCCCTTAAGGGCGGCGAGATATGGCGCCACAGAGTCGTTGTCGCCGAGCAAATCGGCGGCATCGACTTCGAGAAATGGCTGGCTTCCGTCGCGAGCAGTCAGCAACCACGCGATTGTAGGCGTGCGGGTTTTTGCGTTCGGTCTCTTGATCTGCGCGAGCACTTCGGCGAACGCTTGTTGATTTGAATTGACGTGACCTGGCTCCGCCATTTGCCGGACCGCCTGATCGCTGATTCCGAACGTATCCGTCTTTCGTTCGAAATAGGCGTGTCCAGTTGGCCGCTTCGCGTCAGCAAGGAACTTGCGATGGAATTGTAACTGCTTCTCCGGCAAATTCGCATGTTCATCAACGGTCACCAGGACAATTGGGACCTTTGCGTCGCGAATGGCGCGGATAAGATCGCCGTCGGCCTCGGGATTGGTTGGCCGTGCAAAAACGAAATCGATGCCAATGGCAGATGGCTCGGCTGATGCGACGGCTCTAATCACCTTGGCAATCAAGTGCCGGTCCATGGGGATCCGCACGGGCGCGTCCTGGAGGGTCTCTTCGGTGAAGAGCACAAGCGCAACATTTTCATCCTGCGACGGCTTGCGTTTCGAGCACAGAGCCGTCCGCCAGTCCGCAGTCCAATGTTCCGCGGTCCTAATGTAACCAATATCGGATAGAAAAAGGACCCCCAGCACAATCAAAACCACGCCCACGGGGC
>CAYWHF010000116.1:0-2881 GCA_964457695.1 uncultured Methylocapsa sp. | reverse complement strand
GAAAGTCCGCCGGGTCCAGTGGAGAGCAGGAGTAGAAGCGTAATTCACATGCAATCAGCCGGTCACATGTAAAATAAAGACAATAGCTGCGCGGGGCAAAAAGCCATACTTCGAGTCGGACCACTTCATTGGTGGTCGATCACTCATGAAACCGCCTCAGTTAGGGAGCTTCGGGAAGTTTCGACGCTCACGCTTGGGCCCAGGGCGTCCGGAAAGTGAGCCACAGAACTGGTTTTCATCGAAACTGAATTTCTCACAATCGTCTGGCGAACCTTTACAGAACTGCCACGTCCTCGTCGATGCCTCCATGCAGCTGTCGTAGCTGCCGTACCAACACATGCTCACGTTGATCTCCTTACCGGGACATTGGCTGGGATCGTCCGGATTCATCGACTCGCAATCCGGATCAGCCTCGAAGCCGTGGCTCTCCATGCACTTTTGTCCATCCGGCCGGCTGAATTGCTTCGCACATTTGTCCTCCTCGGTGATGTAGAAGTTATCGCGCTCTTCGCCGCTGCATCCGTTCGGACAGGTGTGCCCGCGAATCGCGCTGACAATGCAGCTGTAGTAGTCGATTTGAATGCAGAATTGCGAGCCGGCCGTCGCGCCCGCGAAGCATTTCTCCTCGGCGTGCGGGGCGCCTCCGGTGCCAACCAGGGCCAGGATTCCAATGGCAACTGCCCAACTCAGCTTCATCGCTGCCTCTACAGTGAAGCGTGACCAACAGCGGTCAATCGGGAATGTACAAAATAGTCCATGAGCTGGCGGGGAGGGTAGGCGTTTTCTAGCATTTTAGCTATCCCTTTGGTTTCGGCACCGGGTCACACTCGACGCCAACGCAGGTTGGCAACCATAAGCCCGGAGCGATCGAGGTACAGCCATTTCATGGGAGTTCTTACTTCTGGCCTCGGATGAATGCGCTACTTGAGAGGAGCAACTTCTATCTTGCGCTGGCGACCAAGCATGCTCAATATCGTCGGAAGTCGGGATTGGCATCGTAGATTAGCACGATGCTATATCGAAAGCATGCGCAAGAAAAAACTGGCAGGCAACAAATCGCCAACAAAAATTTTCGTTCATGCCGCCGCGCCGCCGCAAGAGTCAATGCCACATACCGCGGGCGCGGAACAGATCCTGCTCGCCCGTCTCCCGCCGCTCGCGTGGTTTCATCGTCAAGACACTCCGCCCGAATCATAAACCGAGTGAATCACCCTTGTCTGCGACGCGGAATCCGCATGCGGAATTTGCAAGGAAATTAAAGCTGAACCAATGTTCTCCGGCAAAATCAAAAATCCCAAAATCCCGCTGTCAGTCGAATCAATGGCTTGGGAATACATCCCTGTGGACTATTTCCAGCTTCCCGGAGCGTGCGGTCCCAGACCCACGCGCTACGAGAACTTCTCGCTGCGGCTGAGTGGTAACGTCCGCATCTTCTTAGGTGCGGGCCGGCTGCGGCCCAAGCCAGCTTTTTATGCCCGCATCCCGGTGCGATTGAGCTCTTCCGCTACGACTGGATTGTTTCCGCCGGGCTGCGGATCGAAGCTCTCGCTCGAGGCGAGTGGCCAGTAGTATTCGTAGACGGCGTGGGCTCTCGGATTGACGAAAAGCTCGCCGGGTTTCAAGAACTTGTAGAGATTGGCGACGAGCCGGATCTCGTGGCCAGAAATCCGGCGCACGATATGCCGCGGTTCGAGTTCGCCCGGATGCGAAAGCCCCGCGGCGCCGGTCAATGCAGCGAGCGCCTGCAGCGTATTGCGGTGGAAATTATAGACGCGCGCCGCTTTATCGCCGGGAACGAGGGCCCTCTGGCGCAGCGGGTCCTGGGTCGTGACGCCGGTCGGGCACCGGCCGGTATGGCAAGTTTGCGACTGAATGCAGCCGAGCGCGAACATGAAGCCGCGCGCCGCATTGCACCAGTCTGCGCCGAGCGCCATCGTGCGGGCAATATCGAATGCCGAGATGATCTTTCCGCTGGCGCCGAGCCTGATCTCGCCCCGCAAGTTCAGGCCGACGAGCGTGTTATGCACCAGCATGAGCGCTTCCTGGAGCGGGGTGCCGATGTGGTCGGTGAATTCGACTGGCCCTGCGCCGGTGCCGCCTTCGCTGCCGTGTATGATGCCGGAAACCGCCTGACTCTACCCACAACTGGACGAAAGCCGGGGGCAACGTCAGGATGGGACGGAAAATTGCCGATGCGGGAATCGCCGCCCGGCTCAGCGAAAAACCTTCCGCTCGAGAGATTGCGCTTCAAACAGAAAGCGACCGCTTCCTTCGCGGGGACGGTCGATGGCGCCGAAAGCACGCAACGATCTCGACATGCGGCGTGTGGCGAAATTGGTCGATGGGCTCAACGGTGATGAGCTCAAAGCCGCCGCTACAAAGGATCGCGGCGTCGCGGGCAAACGTTTTGGCATTGCAGGAAACGCCCGCAACTAACGGTACGGAGGACGCTCCGAGTGCATGGGCTTGACTCTCGGCCCCGGCGCGCGGCGGATCAAGGACGGCAGCGTCAAAATTTTCAAGCTCATTGGGGCTAAGCGGTTGGCGGAAAAGATCGCGCCGCGCGACTTTGACCGGCTTTAGTTGCGCCGTGTATGCGGCTTTCGCCAAAGCCGAAAGCGCTCCCTCATCATGATCAAAAGCGCTGACTGTTGCGAACTCCGCCAAGCGGAGGGCAAATGTACCGATGCCGGCAAAGAGATCGGCGATGCGCATTGCCCCGGCCATCTGCGCGCAGACACGCGTTGCCAGGGCTTCCTCTCCCGCTTCAGTTGCCTGCAAAAAGGCTCCGGGCGGCAGAGCCACCACGGCCTTGTCCATGCCGATGAGCGGCGTTCGCCCCGTCACGATGGTTTCGCCATGAATTGAGAACCCAAGGGAA
>CAYWHF010000115.1:0-7440 GCA_964457695.1 uncultured Methylocapsa sp. | reverse complement strand
CGACGGATGACATTTTGATATCGCATGTCTATGGATGGGCACCATTTACCGAGTCGGCGACCGCGCCGGGCGGGTGCCCACCCACGGCTAACCTGCTTGAAAACACACCGGGCTACAGCGCAAATAACTTCGCCAAGTATCTGCTGGTCAAGGAGGAGTTCGATAAACTAAATTATGGGACACTCCCTGCACCCAAATACGCTTTCAATCCCTGGGTTCAGCTCATACATGGCCAAAAATATGTAAATGCGCCGAATGTGTATGCCTACTCCGTCGACGATGCCGTGGGCAATATCCAGGCGGAGGGCACAGGGTTCATCGTCGATGTCGGAAGCACGGCACATTTGGAAAATCAATTGCCAGCTGCCCCACCGATCAACATTGCTTATGCAATTGGGACGCAAGATATCAGGTTCACAAGCTATCGCATTTGCAGCGTCAATGCGCCAGACAAAGCCGTAAATCCCTTTTTCCAAAGCTTTATCATCAACGCGAACGACCCAGCCAATTGCCCGATCTTCTTTCTCGACAATAAGTCGCAGCCGCAACTCTATACATTTAGGATCACGAAACCGCCACCCTTCACAGTCTTTTTGAACCCCGCTAATGCTAAGTGGACCCCGGAAACCGCTGCGGCGATCGACTGCAGCGGGAACGCTGGGCCGTCTCCTCCGCCTCCGAATCCTCAGTATCGGCAGTCGAGCCAAGTTTGGTGCTGCGAGGCGTTAGCCGACGACAACGGTAATGGAGTATTTGCATACACGACGCCTGAGCCCCATAGCGCCCACCAGACTCAGAACCATTTCGCGGTAACACACATTGCGGAACAAAGCATTTCAAATCCCAACGAGAGCTGCAACATGGGAAAGCTGCCGGGTTCCGCGCATCATGGCCTCCGATAGGACTAGCGGCAATCCGCAGGCGTGCCCTAACACGGCCGACATCAGCATAATCGGAATTGAGAGAGTAAGAGATCGTCTCAAAACTGTAGTTCCTTTTCGCGGATTTAGGTTACGACGCCAGCCTCCGCCGCGTGCCCGAGGCAAGCGCAGCGGTGCACGGCGCGCATACCCGACGAGGATATCCGCAATAACTTCCCTCAGCTTAATGATGTCAGGCTGAAGGATAACGAGCATCTCGCAGACGCCGTATTTCGCAAGCTAATGGACAAAGTTACCGGGCCTCTTTAAGTCAAACCGAATCCGGGCCATTGTCCTCATGTTTTGGGCGGTGAATGCGACCCTATGGGAGGCGCGGTGCGGTCCACTCCGCGGGTGAGGCCACACGCCCGCCCCTGACTTGCCGGGCAAGCTATTTGTAGACAGCCAAGAGTTCGTCGTACTCGTTGCAAAGCGCATCGAGGGCGGCTGCGCCGCCGTTTTCGTTTTTGAGCGTGGCGTAACGGCCGATGATTGCCTGAACCCGATCCTGACGTGCGGCATCCTCCTCGGGATGTTTTGCAAAGGCTGCCATGCTCGCTTGAGTGACGGCGTTCATCTTGTTTGCAAGTTCCGGTCCTGAGCAAGCATGCCCGAGGCCGGCCGACATCAGCATAATTGGAATTGAGAGAGCCAGAGATCGCCTCACAACTGTAGGTCCTTTTCGCGGATTTGGGTTATGATGGCGGCATTCCGCCAGCACCTAAAAAGGCGGCGGTACAGTGCCGCCATGACGTGTCAGCCGCAGGTGTTGATGACCACTTCGACGCGGCGATTCTTCTGCCGGCCCGCGGGATCGTCCGAACCATCCGCCTGCGCGTTTGGGGCAATCGGGCGACTTTTTCCATATCCGTGGATGAGGAGCTGGCTTTCGGGCGCTCCGCGTGCGATGAGGGCTGTGCGAACGGCGGCAGCGCGGCGCTCGCTGAGAGCCTGGTTGTAGCCGTCGGTGCCTTTGCCGTCGGTATGTCCCTCGACGACGACTCGCTTTTGAGCCGCCTCGATGCGCTGCTCGACTTCCGCCAGAGCCTCATCGGCTTCCGGGCGAACATCGGCACGGTCGAAGTCGAACAGAAAGTCCGACCCCACCCGCAGGCGCTCTTCGCATTGCGACTTGATCACCTCGACGGCCTTGAATTCTGCCTTGAATGGCGGCGGCGGCGGAGGTGGCGCTACGGACACTTTCGCCTCGGCCGGAGGCGATACTGCCGCGGCCTGTCCGGGGCAGCTTGCGTCCTTGGCATTAGGCAGGGCGGCTCCTCCCATCAAGACGCAAAAGCTTCCATTTTCCTCGCCTTCGACAACGAGCCGGATCACATGGCGTCCGAAATTGTCGATCGCGAAGCTGCTCGTTCCCTCATCAAGAGTACCAAAACCTGCCCGCACAAAGGTCGAGTCCTGAACCTTCGCGTCCGCGCCAAGCAGCTGGAGGGTGAGCCGGCGTTCGCCCCCTGCCCTTCCCGTGATCCGCAGTTGAGTGAGCAAGTCGCCCGCGCTGAGATCGGCGGAAACGTAGTAGCTGGCCTGCCCCGAGCCGCCCGGAAGCTTGCCAGAAATAAGCCCTGTCGCGGGATCGAGCGGCGTCGGCCGCAATATCGAGGTGGAAAGTTCACCGGCTGCTGCCGGAGACGCGCAAGCCAGCAAGGCGAGCGCTAAAAGTGCCGAAGTCCTAAGCATGTGCGTTGTGGTCTCCGTTAGTTGCCTGGCGCAAAAGCATCACCGCCAAACTCGATTTTATATTTTGTCGTCTCGGGGCCTTGGACAGTCAGCCGGAAGACGTAATGTCCCGAGCGATCGATCGGGAAGCTATTTGTAGCGTCTGCCTTGGCCTCGACGCGGGACATGTGATAGGATTTGTCTGCGCGGCCCTGATCGTCCAGCATCGTTAAGGAAATCCATTTATATGCACCTTCCCGGCCAGCCACGGATGTCTGGGTAAGCAGATCGCCCGCCTTCAAATCTGCGCCGAAATAATAATAGGTATAGCCATTGCCGCCCGGAAAGGAGCCGGAGACCGTGCCCGTCGCGGGCACCGCGGTCGGACTGAGGAACGAGCGGGAGGCGCCATTTGTTTGCGGCGCTGCGGCTTGAAGATTCGGCAAGGCTGTGCCGCCGAGCGCGACCCGGAACGACGTCGTTTCCGGTCCCTTGGTGTCGAGACGGACGAGGTATTTTCCGGTCGCATCGATTGGGAACACCCTCGTCGCTTCGTTGTTATCGTTTGCACCCGCCGTTATGTAATAAGCGTCGATTCTCCGGCCATTGCTGTCGAGCAATGCGAAATCGAGTGTCTTATACTGCGCTCCGCCATTCATCGAAATCTGCGAGGCAAGCTCCCCCGCTTTGAGATCGACGGCGAAATAGTAACTGCCATCCGATTGGCCAGGCGGATATTTTCCCTCGATCACGCCGCTTTGCGGCACGGGTGTCGGACTTCCGGCTAAACTAGAAAACGCAGCCGCGTGCACCGCGGTCGAGGCGGCGAAGAGACCCGCGGTCAAAACAATTCCACGGCGGAGTTGATGCATTGCCTTTGATCCTTCAAACGAATACGGGCAAATCAATTTTCGCCCCCAGCACGGATCGATTCTTATCGTCAATGCAGTTAGGATTTTGGATGCAAAATTGGTTGCAGTTTAAGTTCCGTCAGAATTAACGTCATGGATGAGATTGCTGCGCGTGTTCCACATCATCCATCCATACCGGACTTGGCGAGCCGAGACAGAGTGACCGCTAGGAGGCTTGGCGCGAAGGCCGCAGAAGCAGCCGAGATCGGCTCAAGCCGGTGGCGGTCACGCGGTCATTTAACAATGTCCGGTAAGAGCTCTTATGCCTGCCCGCTATTTTTGCGATTTAAGGGGGGTTGGCGGTCCGTCATTACATGGAAAGCTGTTTAGAATGATTCTAGAAATGTTTCACGTGAAAACATTTTGTCCGGTTCCCGCCCAAAACCTTACAAGCCGCAAGACGGCGGGCGCCCTTTGATGAAGTAAGACCGGGCAAAATTTTGGTACGAAAAGAATTGTGCGGCGCCCCTGCACGGAACGCCGTGCCGCCCCGAAAAAATGCCCCAAAATGTAAGATCGGCTTTTTTTCAGCGGCTTCGTGGGGGGCGCATGCGGGCCACCCTCGATCTCTTCTCGCGCCGTAGCTCCAACGGGGCAAGCTGACTTGCAGACATGAGGCTGGTCAGCATTGGGCGCTGAGCAAAACCTCAACCCTCGATACCGCCCTCCTTGCAGCATTTCTAGACTCGATTTTCTGCCAGAATCGCTTTGGCCGCTTGGATTAGCAACACGTAGCCGGCGGTCAGGCTCCACTACTGGCCCGGAGCCCGGAAGCTGATTTTCTTCTCGAGAGCTCTATCCGCCTCCTCGACACTGAGCAAAGGTGTCGTAGTCGTCCGAAGGAGACCCGACTTAGATACGGTAAGCGTGAAGGCGGTTGCGCTCGCATTGTCGGGCAAGTCTGCAAGCAGAACCCAATCATTCTCGCCGAAAGCCAGGTAGAAGGCTTCGAGCCTGCCTCCCAGAGCCTCGACGGCGCTTCTCAGCGCTGCTGCCCGCCCGGTCGCCTTGTCCTTTTCTAGTCCCTTGATACCGTCAGCGGTATACTTAGCCTGAAACAAATACTTGGGCATGATATTTCCTCCGCAGCTATCCGGTCAATTCCAGTGCAACTGGCCCCGGTTAAATTAGGCCAGAGCCGAACAACTTCAAGCGGCAGAAAGGGGATTTCATTGGCGCTAAGGCTTCCCCATTGCCTTCGCTCGAATAATGCTTAGGCGGTAGAGAAAGGAATATAGCGTCTCGTCTTCACAATTACCGACTAATGATCCGCCGTCTCGCGCGACATGCAATCAATTGATTGCGCGCTGCGGCGAAATCGTATAGGCCGGGCAAGCAGCAATCTTTAGCCTGCGTTCTATCCCTTAAAAAACAATTGTAGGTGCGACTCATGTACGCAATTTGGGCGGTGATTTTTGCTGGTCTTTTATCCGTTGTCTATGGTGTTGTGACATCGTCAAAACTTTTGGCGGCAGATGCCGGCACTCCCCGCATGCAGGAGATTGCGGGCGCCGTCCGCGAAGGCGCGCAGGCCTATCTCAAGCGTCAATATACAACCATTGCCGCGGTCGGCCTCGTCATTTTCGCCGCCTTTGGTTTATTTGTTTCGTGGACCCTCGCTGCGGGATTTCTGATCGGGGCCGTTCTTTCCGGAGCCGCCGGTTTCATCGGCATGAATGTGTCGGTCCGCGCCAATGTGCGCACCGCCCAGGCCGCCACAAAATCGCTCGCCGCCGGGCTCGATATTTCCTTCAAGGCGGGCGCGGTCACGGGCCTATTGGTCGCGGGCCTCGCTTTGCTAGGCGTCGCGGTCTATTTCTATATTTTGACCGGGCCGCTGGGGCACGAGCCAAACAGCCGCCAAACCATTGATGCCCTCGTTGCGCTCGGTTTTGGCGCCTCGCTGATTTCGATCTTTGCCCGTCTCGGCGGCGGCATTTTTACCAAGGGCGCCGATGTCGGCGCCGATCTTGTCGGCAAGGTCGAAGCCGGAATCCCAGAGGATGATCCGCGTAACCCCGCGACCATCGCCGATAATGTCGGCGATAATGTCGGCGATTGCGCCGGAATGGCGGCCGACCTTTTTGAGACCTATGCGGTGACAGTTGTCGCCACAATGGTGCTCGCTGCGATCTTCTTTACCGGCCAGACCGTGCTTGTTGCCGCCATGCTCTATCCGCTGGCGATTTGCGCGGCCTGCATTGTCACCTCCATCGCCGGCACTTTTTTTGTCAAGCTCGGCTCAAATAATTCGATCATGGGCGCGCTTTATCGCGGTCTGATCGCCGCTGGAGTCTTGTCCATTGCAGGCCTTGCCGTTGCCACTACCCTCACCGTCGGCTGGGGAACAATTGGCACGGCAAGTGGCGCTCCAGTCGGAGGCTTTTCTCTTTTCATCTGCGGCATCATCGGCCTTGTTGTCACGGGCCTCATCGTCCTCATCACCGAATATTATACGGGCACGGGAAAGCGTCCGGTTTCATCAATCGCCCAGGCCTCGATCACTGGCCACGGCACCAATGTCATTCAAGGCCTCGCCGTCTCCCTCGAATCGACCGCGCTGCCAGCACTCGTCATCATCGGCGGCATCATCGTAACGAGCCAGCTTGCCGGACTTTTTGGCACGGCGATTGCGGTCACCACTATGCTCGGATTAGCCGGCATGATTGTCGCGCTCGATGCCTTTGGGCCAGTCACCGACAATGCCGGCGGCATTGCCGAGATGGCGGGTCTGCCCAAGGAAGTCCGGCGTGTGACGGACGCGCTCGACGCTGTCGGCAATACGACCAAGGCCGTGACCAAAGGATATGCGATCGGCTCGGCCGGGCTTGGCGCCTTGGTGCTCTTTAACGCCTATAGCCATGATCTTGAATTTTTTGCCGCCAACCCCGACGCCTCTCCCTATTTTAAGGGAATGGGGCCGGTCTCCTTCGACATTTCAAATCCTTATGTCGTGGCGGGCCTCATCTTTGGCGGCATGATTCCCTATCTCTTTGGGGGCATTGCGATGACGGCGGTTGGCCGCGCGGCAGGCTCGGTCGTCTTGGAGGTCAGGCGTCAATTCCGCGATAAACCCGGGATCATGCAAGGCACTGAACGGCCGGACTATGGCCGCGCGGTCGATATGCTCACGAAAGCCGCGATCAAGGAAATGATTGTGCCTTCGCTGCTGCCGGTGCTGGCCCCATTTATCGTTTATTTCGGCACGCTCCTGATCTCTGGCTCAAAGGCATCAGCCTTCGCGGCGCTTGGCGCTTCGCTCCTTGGCGTCATCGTCAACGGGCTTTTCGTGGCGGTCTCGATGACCTCGGGCGGCGGCGCCTGGGACAATGCCAAGAAGAGCTTTGAGGATGGTTTTGTCGATAAGGATGGCGTGAAGCATTTTAAGGGCGGCGATGCGCATAAAGCATCCGTCACGGGCGATACGGTCGGCGATCCTTACAAGGATACCGCCGGTCCCGCCGTCAATCCGGCAATCAAGATCACCAATATCGTCGCGCTGCTGCTGCTGGCCATTCTGGCGCGTTGAGACGCCGCCGCGGCACCCGGAGCGAGAGGCGTTGCAAGTGCGTCTCGCAATTCGACCTTTGACACCACGCGCGCACGAATAAAGGTTTCAAATTGAGCTATTCGTACCCGACAGCATTTGCCGATTTCAAGCAATCTGTACGGGCATCGGGTGACGAGGCGTTCTCACGCCTCTATACAATATCGCGCCACTCACATCGTTGCGATATCGAAGTGAAGCACATTCTCACGCTTTCCCAATTTACTGTATAGCGCGATGGCCGGGGCATCGCCTACATCCGCCTGCACGAATATGACATAGGCACCGCGCTCTATTGCGATCTTCCTGAGCTCTTGGATCAACGCCGTTGCTATACCCTCCCGCCGGTGCTCTTGCGCTACCGCCAAGTCATAGATGTAAATCTCGC
>CAYWHF010000114.1:0-7447 GCA_964457695.1 uncultured Methylocapsa sp. | reverse complement strand
CGTGGTGATCGAGCGCGGCTTTCTACATCAATGCTCCGATCTTGCGGGACTCGATCAAAGCGCTACAAGGGGCGAACTTGTCGCCTATATCGGTTTTGATTGCACCGCGCCTTCGCTGCATGCCGGCTCGCTCGTCCAGATCATGCTTTTGCGCTGGCTGCAAAAGACGGGGGCAAAACCGATCGCGCTCATGGGCGGCGGCACGACCCGGGTCGGCGACCCCTCGGGTAAGGACACGAGCCGCCAATTGCTGTCTCTCGAAACAATCGACGCCAACAAGGAGGGCATAAAACGCGTCTTTGCCAAATTCTTGCATTTCGGCGAAGGAAAGCATGACGCGATCATGCCCGACAATGCGCAGTGGCTCGGTGGCCTGAACTACATCGACTTTTTGCGCGACACTGGGCGGTATTTCTCGGTCAATCGCATGCTTGCGATGGATAGCGTAAAACTCCGGCTCGAACGGGACCAGGAATTGTCCTTTCTCGAGTTTAATTACATGTGCCTTCAGGCCTATGACTTTGTCGAGCTTTTTAAGCGTTATGGCTGCGTCCTGCAGATGGGCGGCTCGGATCAATGGGGCAATATCGTCACCGGAATCGATCTTGGCCGAAGGATGGGAGCGAGCCAGCTCTACGGCCTCACGTCGCCGCTGTTGACAACGGCGTCCGGCAGCAAAATGGGCAAGACGGCGCACGGCGCGCTCTGGCTCGATGAAACCATGTTGCCTGTCTTCGAATATTGGCAATATTGGCGCAATTGCGAGGACCGCGACACCGGGCGGTTTCTAAAACTCTTTACCGAATTGCCCCTCGACGAGATCACGCGGCTCGAATCGCTTGGTGGTGCCGAGATCAACGAGGCAAAGAAAATTCTCGCCACCGAAGCAACGGCCATGGTGCATAGCCGCGAAGCGGCGAAGTCCGCAGCCGAGGCCGCGCGCCAGACTTTTGAACAAGATGTTATGGCAGAAAGCTTGCCGAGCATCAAAATTCCCGCCTCCGAGATTGAGTTGGGGTTGGGCGTGCTTTCAGCTTTCGTCAAGGCGGGCCTTGCCGCTTCGACCAGCGCGGCACGGCGTCAGATCAAAGGAGGCGGCCTCAAGGTTAATGATCAGACGGTTACCGACGAACGCGCTACCATTGGCTTGGGAGATGTTACAAACGGCGTTGTAAAGCTTTCACTCGGGAAAAAGCGGCATTTTCTGTTGAAAGTTACCTAGACGCCCGTGAAGAATCCGGAAGAAGAATGATTTGATAATCGCTTCTATACGAAAAGCCCGGTGGCGCTGCCATCACCCTCTGCTCGCCGGAGGTGCGGATGATGAGGTCCGGATCGAGGCTGCTCGAGGGCGAGCCCAAAAGAAAGCGCCCGCCGGGGAGGAGCAGCGGGCGCTTCTGACCGGCGAGGGGGCGTAAGAGCGGCCAGAGCCCCGCCGGCACAACCGTGTTTAGACCGATACCGTGTTCAACCATGTAACCGAGCATTACGCGCAACTTGAGCTTTTATTATGACCGCGGCTTCCTTTGATATTTGTTACTGGAACGAAGCCTTGCTAGCACCGGGTTCCAAATTGCCAAACCTTGTCCGTCACCAAGGTTCGCATGTTAGAACGCGCAGCCAGCGCTTACCCTGACACACCGCAGCAAAATTCTTGCCATTTTGCACCTGCGAAACCTCGCCTCGTTTATTTTGATCCTCTACGGGGCGGATAATACCGATTTTCTATTGCAGCGCAACATAAATTGCTGGGATAAAAAATCCGGGAAACCGAGAGGGTCTGCGCCATCTTGCTTTTGGTTTTACCTTACGCGGGATTACGCCTCTCGGAAGTGCGGTTGCACACAAAACCGGCGTATCGGCGGAAAATGATAGCTTAAGCTTGCCCCAGCCTTGCCTGGCAAAAAAGCGAATAGCGCCAAGAGCCCGTCGTTTATTCGTTGTGCCTGCAACGAGAGCGCCCAGGCGGCGTGCGTGGCCCCGGGCTGGTGTATCGCGCAGCCCCGCAGGCTAAGCGTCCTTGACAATTGCGGCTCATACTCGTGATGACGGCAAGCGCACGCCGCATCCGCGTTTGCCGCGGCGAGTTTTCTGAATGAGACGGTCGATTTACAATCATGGATCATCGTCCAACACGGCCTGCCCTCAAAGACAAAGGCCAGCGAATAGATTTTTTCGTTTCAGGCGGACCCCAGGCATTTGTCAACTCAGCCCGGAAGGCATCGATCAGCCGGCGCCCTGCCGCCATTTCGGCGGCGCTGACCGCCGACCATGTTTCGGTATAGCCGATCAGGTCGCTTAAGCCCCATGTAACCTCGATCGCGAGCGGCGGGGCCACAATCTCGGCAAACGGGAAAGGCAGGCTTCGATAACCGTTCTCGACATGCCGCCGCTCGGGGGGCCAATAGGGGCCAATCGTCTCAAAATAGAAACGTTGCATCACCGTGTTGGCCTCCTCGTCCTCGATATGAAGAACGCCGTAGGCGATGAGGGCTAGTATGGCGTTTGCACGGGCCACGCGGCGAACTTCGGCATAGAAACCGTTCAGGTCGAGCCAGTGGGCTGCCTGCGCAACGGTGACAAGATCAACGCTCCCGGCAGCAAGGCCGCTCTGTTCCGCTGGTGCCGTCGAATACGCGACGGCTTCGTGAGGAGTTGCGTTTGCAATCTGCTGCGCGCTCGCATCCGTCGCAAAGACGCGATTGAAGCGGACTGCAAGGAGCGTCGAAAGCTGCCCCGTGCCACAGCCGCAATCCAGCGCTTGTTCATGCCCCGGGGCAATGTCAGCAAGGAAGTCGATAAGGGCGCGCGGATAGCCCGGGCGATTGGCCGCGTATTTCGCCGAGTTGGCAAAGAAGTGATCCTTGAATGTAGTCGCAGCCATTATTTGTCTTCGCTCCCCGGGACGCTTTTTGGGCGCACGCTTATTAGGATATATGAATTGGAAGCTCGTCGAATAGCCTGCCCTGAAGCTCGCAAGGAGGAGACACAGAACTTTGGCCGTTGGTCATGTTGCAGGGGAAAGTGAGTGATTGAGTCGTAATTTTGGGCTGCAAGAGCAGCAAACACCCATAAACCAAAAGAACGACCGGTGACAAAAGCAACAGCCCGGCTAGCTATTCCGCATTATTTCAACGCTTGCATCCCGGCACAATCACGGAGCAATCGACTCTCAATCCTGCAAGGAGCTCGCTTAGAGTCCCCGGATCAAAGATTTCGGGCGCGAGCCCCGTCATTCCGAAGGCCATGCAACGCGTTCCTCACACGCTCAAAGACCTCCCCCCAATCGCCGCGCTCTTTTTGTCGGAACAGACGCATCGCCGGATACCAAGGAGAATCCTGCCGGTCGAGGAGCCATCGCCAGTCCGGCACATCCCTCAAAAGAACCCACACGGGCCGGCCGAGCGCGCCGGCGAGATGGGCGATCGACGTATCGCAGGTCACAATCAAATCGAGATTTTGCATCATCGCTGCCGTATCGACGAACGCATCTGGACCGGAATCGAAATCCTCGCCGGGCAAGATCAAATCAGGCAAGTGCTCATCCTCCGCGCAAGCGTCCCGTTTCTGCAGGCTCACGAGCCGCACGCCATCGTTAGCAGCGAGTTTCGCAAAGCATGCAAGCGGGATGGACCGCGACGGATCGGCCTTGGGATTTGGATTGCCGCGCCAGCAGATCCCTATTTTGTAATCCTGTGGCCCTAACCGCGCCATCCATTTTTGCGCCAAAACATCCTCGGCGCGCAAATAGGAAGATGGCGCGGGAATGGTCTCAAGCCTTGTCCCAAAGGCGCGCGGCAGGCTCGACAGCGCAATTTGAAAATCGAATGGGCCTTCGCCGTCAAACCTATCCACGAGCCGGATAGGACATTCGAGTCCCCTAAAGAGCCGGTGCAGCCGGGCGCGGCAGAAGTAAGTGACATCGGCGCCCCTCGCGGCCAAAAGGGGCAGATAGCGGGCAAATTGAATGGCATCCCCGTGGCCTTGCTCATCGAATACGGCGATGCGCCGCCCCAAAAGATCCTCGCCGTTCCATACGGGGGCAGGCAGCTTTGCCAAATCCTTTGCCGTGCCGGCTTCGGACCAGCGATATTCATAAAGCTCGAGGCCCGCGGCAAAATCGCCGCGAAGCAGCAAAAGCGCCCCCTTGTTGTTCTTGATGTGAGGCGAGACTGGATCGCACAACAGGGCCCTGTCGAAGAACTCTAGCGCCTCCTCGTAGCGGCGCAGATATTTCAAAGCGACGGCGCGCCCGCAGAGAGCTTCGGCATAGCGCGGCCTAAGTTTGAGCGCTTGGTCATATGCCGCAAGCGCTGCCTCCGGCTGCTGCAGCTTTAAGAACAAATTGCCATTGTTCGACCAGGCTTCGGCAAATCCCGGCGCGATTCTAAGCGCCTCGGCAAAATCCTCGCCAGCATCCTGGCAGCGCCCGAGTGTGAGCAAAGCCGAACCGCGATTGTTCAAAACATCGGCGCGGCCCGGTGCAAGTTCGCGCGCGGCGCTGTAGGAGTTGACGGCTTCCAACGGCCTGCCGAGCTCTTGGAGGACATTTCCGCGATCATTTAGGGCGTCAACGAATTCTGTCCGCAGGCGAATTGCCTCGTTGAGAAATTCGAGTACGCGTTCGAACCGCCCAAGATCATGGAGAGCAAGAGCAGCTGCGCGCAAGGCCTCCGGATAGGCAGGCTCGAGACGTAATGCCATATCGTATGAGGCGATGGCTTCGGCAAGCCGTTCCGTCTCGCGCAAGACGTTGCCGCGATTGTAAAAAAGTTCCGGTTTGACGCATCCCGCCTTCACGGCCGCTTCATAGGCAGCCAGCGCATCGGCAGCGCGGCCGAGCTGTTGCAGCGCCACGCCCCGGTTCGCCAAGGCATCTGGATATCCTGGAAAAAGGGCCAAGGCACTGTCGAACCATGCAAGCGCCAGCGGATATTCGCTCAGCGAGAGAGAGACCAATCCCGCAAGATTGCAAGTTAAGTGACATGTCGTGCCTTGGGCGTAAAATGCGCGTAGGCAAGCGAGGCATTCGCCTTTCCTGCCCGCTTGGAGAAGAGCAATCGCGCTATGGATGTCCACGCCGGACTCCATATTCAACGGCGGGTGCTTAATAGCGGCGTGCTTCTTTCGGAGCATGTGAGCGAGGAACTTCCATTGGCGCCAGAATTTGGACTTCATATTGCGCCGGACGGCCTTGCCCTGAGCTTGCGAACAGAACTTTGCGGACAGTCGCTTGGCACCTAATGACAGAGCGCGCCGCTTCGCGTTATACGCCCTTGATTAATCGTTGTTTTATGCCCGGAGCGGCGAACCGCGCAGCGCTTGCGCGCCTCTTAGCGAAAGTCAATGGCGGATCTTCCTCTCACCCTAAGCCCGCAGACCCCGGCCGATCTTGCGGCAATCGAGAAGCTCGACGAGCGCGCCTTTGGCCCGGGCCGCTTCGCGCGTTCCGCCTACCGTCTGCGCGAAGGAGTCGAGCCGGACTATGCTCTATCCTTCGTGGCGCGGGTTGGTAATTTGCTCGTCGGGGCAAACCGGATGACGCCGATTTTTTGCGGTGACCGGCCGGCGCTGCTTCTCGGGCCGCTGACGGTCGATCCGCCCTTTCGTTCGAGCGGGATTGGTGAAGAGCTCGTGCAGGCGTCGCTCAACGCCGCGCGCGCGGCAGGACATGAACTGGTGCTGCTCGTTGGCGACATGTCCTACTATGGCAAAATGGGTTTTTTGCCGGTGCCGCCGGGAAGACTCATTTTCGCCGGGCCCGTTGATCCGGAGCGCCTGCTTTTCTGCGAGCTCGTCAAAGGCGCATTCGACGGGGTGAATGGAAAGGTGCGCCGGGCGCCACGGCACGGGTAGGTGGCCATCCTTGCTCACGGCGAGTGGCCAGCAATCACTCCCCTGCGCGGCGCGACCAAGCCCGGCGCCGCCCCTCAAACACCCAAGCCGAAAGGACGCTTCCCAACAATGCGGCAAGGCCCAAAAAACCGGCCGCGAGCGGGACCAGGCTCACGCCCTTTAATTCGCTGGCGCCCGAGCGCTTGATCGCGGCGTAACCGGCGCCGCCATAGACGGGACTATTCCCAATTGCGATGATGCGCGGTAAGACGACATCGCCATTCTTCCCAATGCCAATCCGGCGCACCGTGCCTCCCGTCGCCTCGGCGACCGGCCGGAACTTCTCCGGCGTCGAAACCACCTCTTGAAATTCGCGCGGATTTTCCGGTCCCACATTGACGAGCGCGGAGAGATTTCCATCGCTCAAGCGGTAAAGGCCCAATTCCTGTCCGTTTACCGTGGCGCGGGCAATCCCTGGTTCCGCGGCCAAAAGAGCCACGGTTTCCGTGGCGCCTGACGGGGCCGTCACCGTGACCGGGGGAGATTCGCCCTTCAGACTCTGGCGCTCGATTTCGATGCTGCGCCCGCGCGCACTGGCACGCAAGGCCTCCTCCTCCAAATCCGGCTCCTTCATCAGCCAGTGCGCCAATCTGCACAATAGATCGAGATGCGGGCCGCCGCCTTCTAAGCCGCGTCCCCAAAGCCACATCTGATCCGTCAACAGCAGCGCGATCCGGCCCTTTCCCTCGCGCGAAAGGACAAGCAGAGGTTTGCCACCGGCGCCAGACAAAATGCTGGTGCCATGGGTGACCTCGGCGTTGATTTGCCGGAACCATTCGCCCCACGCGGGCGGCGTCTCGGCGGCGCCGGGCAGGCCGCGCGTCACCGGATGTTTGGCGCCATCTTCGGTGATCGCGGCCCTAAAGGGGTGTTCGGTTAGACTTCCATCCGGGCGGGCGGGTGCAATTCTTCCCAGCGGAGAATAATAAAGTCCCTCCGGCCTTGCGAAATCGGGGCCTGCCGCGAGCAACAGCGCGCCGCCGTCGCGCACATAGCGGACGATGTTGTCGAAATAAATGAGCGGCAGAACGCTCTGATTCGAATAGCGGTCGAAGACGATAAGATCGAATTCCTTGATCTTGCGGCCGAAGAGATCGCTTGTTGGAAAGGCAATCAGCGATAATTCATTGATCGGCGTCCCGTCCTGTTTTTCCGGCGGGCGCAAAATCGTGAAATGAACGAGTTCGACATTGGGGTCGGATTTGAGAAGATTGCGCCACATCCGCTCGCCCGCATGCGGTTCGCCCGAAACCAACAAAACTTTCAGCTTGTCGCGCACCCCCTCTATGGTGAGCACCGCCTTGTTGTTGATTGCGGTGAGCTCATCCGGCAGTGCCTCGACTTCGAGCTCTATGACCGCCGGTCCGCCATGTTCGATCTTGACCGGCACGCGTATTCGTTCTCCCGGCACCGCGGCCATCGTCGCGACGGGATTGCCGTCCTGGCGAACGTTTAGGACGACGGGATCGCCATTCTCCGCCGTGTCGTCCACTTTCAGTTCGATCGTTTGCTCCTTGCCGACGATCCCGAAGCGCGGCGCCTCCAAGAGTTC
>CAYWHF010000113.1:0-7572 GCA_964457695.1 uncultured Methylocapsa sp. | reverse complement strand
AAATTTTCGACCGCACGGTCCTCAACGCGCCTTGCCATAAATGGCTGCGGCGCGATCCTCAAAGGCTGCGGTGAACTTTCGAAAGGCCGCATCAAACATCCGGCCCATGATCGCGCCAAAGAAATGGCTCTTGAACTCATAGCGGATGTCAAACTCGACAAGACAGGCCCTGCCTTCATCGCGATCGTGAAAGACCCACTGGTTTTCTAGGTGTTTAAACGGCCCATCAATATATTCGACGAGGATTTTGAGCTTTGACCGCTCGCAGGTGACGCGGCTTGTGAAAGTTTCGCGAATTGCCTTATAGCCAACCGTCATAGCGGCAACGAGCGTTACTTTTCCGTCCTTCTCCTCCCGCCGGCGCACCTGCAATGCACGGCAAAGGGGCACGAATAGCGGGTAGGATTCAACGTCGGTCACCAGCGCGAACATCTCGGCGGCGCTATGAGGCACAAGGTGGGTCGTATGGAAGGAAGGCATGCCGCTCAGAAGGGTAGCTTTGCAAACAAGGGTACCGCTTTGGCAGGATGTGTAAATGCTCAGCCGCGAGTCCGGAGGCACCGCGGTCGCGCGTTAAGCGGGGCATATCCGACGGCGGTATGATGCGAGGACCGGGGCAAAGGCGAGGCGGAGGCGGGCAAAAACCCCTTGGCAAGCGCGACGGCGGCGTAAGCGGCAAATTCGTCCGGAGGCCCAAAGCGGATGACCGGATGCTGGTTTCTCGTCGGCTGTAGATATTCGCCTATCGTCAGGAAGTCGACATCCGCGCTGCGCAGATCGTCCATCAATTGCTGCACCTCATCACGCTCTTCGCCAAGCCCCAGCATCATCCCGGATTTGGTGAAGATATCTTGATCGATTTCCTTTACCCGCTGCAACAGCCGCATCGAGTGGAAATAGCGCGCGCCCGGGCGAACCTTGAGATATTTGGAGGCGACCGTTTCAAGATTGTGATTGAATACGTCGGGCTTGGCGGCAACGACTTGCTCAAGCGCGCCATGTTTGCGCAGAAAATCCGGGGTCAAGACTTCGATGGTGGCATTTGGGCACGCCGCGCGGATTGCCGCGACCACCTTCGCAAAATGCGCCGCTCCCCCATCGTCAAGATCGTCGCGGTCAACGGAGGTGATCACGGCATGCGCGAGCCCGAGCCTTCGGACCGCTTCAGCGACGCGGACGGGCTCCGACGGATCCAGCGGGCGCGGCAGGCCCGTCTTGACATTGCAAAATGCGCAAGCGCGCGTGCAAGTGTCGCCCATGATCATGAAGGTCGCGTGCTTTTTCTCCCAGCACTCGCCGATATTCGGACAGCCTGCCTCCTCGCATACGGTCACGAGCCCATGTTCTTTGACGATTTTCTGCGTCCCTGCCCATTGCGCCGATCCCGGCGCCTTGACCCTGATCCAGGACGGTTTTCGCGCAACCGGCTGATCTGGCCGGTGCGCCTTCTCCGGGTGGCGGGGCCTGGCAGTACTGTCCGAAGAACCGTCAGAAAGATCCATGACGTCAATCATGCTCCATAACATAGGCGCTTTGCACCACAATCCAAAGCCCCCTCGGTTTTACGAATGAACCGCTCGTCCATAGGCATCAAGCACGCTCTCATGCATCATTTCCGATAGCGTCGGGTGGGGAAACACCGTATTGATGAGTTCGGCCTCGGTGGTCTCGCAGTTCATGGCTATGACAAAGCCTTGGATGAGCTCGGTCACCTCGGCGCCGACCATATGGGCGCCGAGAAGTTTTCCGGTTTTGGCGTCGAAGACGGTTTTGACAAGCCCCTCAGGCTCTCCTAGTGGGATCGCTTTGCCGTTACCGATGAAGGGAAAGCGGCCGGTCCGCACTTCATAACCCAATGCTTTGGCTCTCTCCTCGGTCAGGCCCACAGATGCGATCTGCGGGCTGCAATAGGTGCAGCCGGGTATCATCGTCTTGTCAATCGGATGTGGACCCAGTCCCTTGATCGCCTCGACGCAGACTACGCCTTCGTGCTCCGCCTTATGGGCGAGCATCGGCGGGCCCGCGACGTCGCCGATTGCATAGAGCCCCGGCACATTGGTGCGCCCCACGCCGTCGGTTGAAATAATGCCATGATCGAGTTTCACCCCCAGATTTTCGAGCCCGAGATTCTCGACGTTTCCGGTGACGCCGATTGCGGAGATCATGCGCTCCGCCTCAATCGTTTGGAGCGTACCTTTATCATTTTCAACGGTTGCTACTATGCCGTTTGGCCTTTTCTCGATCTTCGTCACTTTTGCCGAGGTCAATATTTCGATGCGCTGTTTTTCGAAGCGCTTGCGGGCATGGGCAGCGATCTCCAAATCTTCCGCCGGGAGAATCTGCGGCAATATTTCGACAACGGTCACTTTTGCGCCCAGGGTGCGATAGAAGGAGGCAAATTCGATGCCGATCGCACCAGAACCAATCACAATTAGCGAGCTTGGAAATTTTTCCGGGACCATGGCCTCAAAATAGGTCCAGATGAATTTCTCATCGGGCTCTATCCCTGGAATGATGCGAGGCCGCGCACCGGTTGCGATAATGATATTCCTAGCTCTGTATGTGCCTGCGCCCAACACTCCTTTCGGCATCGGATTTGGCGGCTGCCGCGCAGGCTTTTTTGGCGCGGCGACCAAGACCTCGCCAGGGCGCAGAATTGTTGCCTCTCCCCAGACGATATCGACCTTGTTCTTTTTAAGCAGAAAGCCGACGCCATTGTTCAATTGCGCCGATACTTTGCGAGAACGTGCCACCACAGCGTTATGGTCAAAGCCGATCTTGCCGTCAACGGTGAGGCCAAAGTCCTTAGCATGATTGAAGTAATGAAAGATTTCTGACGTGCGCAACAGCGCCTTAGTTGGAATGCAGCCCCAATTGAGGCAGATGCCGCCAAGATGTTCTCGCTCGACGACGGCGGTCCTAAAGCCGAGCTGGGCGGCACGGATCGCCGCGACATAGCCGCCGGGCCCGCCGCCGATGATGAGGACATCGTAGGAATCAGCCATTGACAGCTACAATTATAAGGTGGCTGGGAGAAAGCGTCACGCCAGCATCCCCGCCGGATTCTCGATCAAATTTTTGAACGCCGCTAAAAGTTCGGCGCCCAAAACGCCATCGACCGCGCGATGATCGCAGGAAAGCGTCACGCTCAATATGGTGGCGACGGCGGGCGCGGCATCCTTCACAATTGCCCGCTGTCCGGCGGCGCCAACGGCCAGGATCGTCGCCTGCGGCGGATTGATGATGGCGGAAAAACTCTTGATGCCATACATACCAAGGTTAGAAACGCAAGTGGAACCGCCTTGATATTCCTCCGGCTTCAATTGTCGTGCACGGGCGCGGGCGGAGAGATCTTTCATCTCGCTGGAAATCATCGACAAGGTTTTGGTCTCGGCGGCGCGGACGATGGGCGTGACCAGCCCGCCGGGAACCGCGACCGCGACGCCCACATCGGCGTGGCGATGTTTTAGCATGGCCGTCTCGGTCCACGTCACATTGGCGTCGGGAACACGAATCAGCGCCAGCGCGAGAGCCTTGATCAAAAAATCGTTGACCGAAATTTTGTAGGCGGGCGTGCCGTCCTTGTCCTTCGGCGCGGCTTTATTGATCGCTTCGCGCAATTCCAAGAGCGCGTCCAAATTGCAGTCGGCGGTCAGATAAAAATGCGGAATCGTCCTCGCCGCCTCGACGAGCCGCCGCGCAATGGTCGCGCGCATCGAATCGTGGAGAATTTCCTCGAAAGTTTCGGGCACGAAATTTTGCCTGATCGTGTGATCGGACGGTGCAAGCACTTGAGCCGGAGGCGGCTTCGCCTCTTGAAGGCCTCGGGACGGGACCCGCGCGAGCGCAGACTCGATGTCGCGTTCAATGATGCGGCCGTGCGGGCCCGAGCCCTTGATGGCGGCCAGGTCAAGCCCTGCCCCCTTGGCGAGCCGGCGCGCGAGCGGCGAGGCAATGATCCGCGGCCTACCGTCGAGAGTTGGATGGGTGATTGGAACAGCCGCAGGATCGGCGGCCATAGGGTCTTGCGCTTTTTCGCCAGCGGGCAAAGGGCGGTTTGCAAAAGATTTTGCATCTTCTCCTTCGACCGCAATCACCCCGATCACGTCATTGACGGGAATGTCGACAGTGCCTTCCGGCACCAAAATCTTGGCGAGCACGCCCTCGTCGACGGCTTCGACCTCCATGGTTGCCTTGTCGGTTTCGACCTCGGCCAAGACGTCGCCAGACTTGATTCTGTCGCCCTCCTTCTTCAACCAGCGGGCGAGATTGCCCTTTTCCATGGTCGGAGAAAGAGCTGGCATGAGAATGTTGACGGGCATTTGAGATCCCGGGGCAAGAACTAGATTTATTGGGGATGATCAGCAAGCTCGAGACGGCGAAGAATTCTTTCCATCTGTTCGTCGCGCCGGTCCATCCGGACGGAGAGTTCTGCCATCCGTACATCCATTTCGGCGAGCCGGAGTTCTATATGGGCCACGCGCGCTTCGAGATTGCCCACCCGGCTTCTAATTTCACGAACGTCGACTTTGAGATCTGCGATATCGGCTTGAATCCGGCGGAGGATCTCAAGGATCAGCTCATTTGTTTGTTCGGCCATAACCCATCCTAACGATAGCAAACGGCCTTCGCCGCCGCGATCACTTCGTCAACGCTTGGTAAAGCCAGTTTCTCGAGGTTTGCCGCATAAGGCATCGGTACGTCCTTGCCGCAAATGCGCATGACCGGCGCATCGAGATAGTCAAAAGCCTGTTCCATGAGCCGGGCCAGAATCTCGGCGCCGACGCCGCTCTGCGGCCAGCCTTCCTCGACGGTCACGCAGCGCCCGGTTTTCTTGACGGATTGAATAATCGTCTCGCTATCCATCGGGCGAATCGTGCGAAGGTCTATAAGCTCGGCGTCGATTCCGTCGCGCGCCAGATCGTCCGCCGCCTTCGTGGCATAGACCATGCCGATTCCAAAGGAGACAATGGTTACGTCTTTACCTGGCCGCGCGACCCGCGCCTTGCCGATGGGAACCAAAAAATCGTCGAGCGCGGGCACCTCGAATTTATGCCCATAAAGAATCTCGTTTTCGAGAAAGACGACGGGGTTCGGATCGCGAATGGCACTCTTCAAAAGCCCTTTGGCGTCGGCGGCCGTGTAGGGCATGACGACCTTGAGCCCCGGAACATGCGAATACCATGCGGCATAATCCTGGCTGTGCTGCGCGGCGACGCGCGCGGCCGCGCCATTGGGGCCGCGAAACACGATTGGACAACTCATCTGGCCGCCAGACATATAGCGAGTCTTGGCGGCGGAATTGATGATCTGGTCGATTGCCTGCATCGCGAAATTGAAGGTCATGAATTCGACAATCGGGCGCAAACCTGCGAAGGCCGCCCCGGCGCCGAGACCAGCAAATCCATGTTCGGTGATCGGCGTATCGACTACCCGGCGAGGACCAAATTCTTGCAACAGCCCTTGCGTAACTTTATAGGCACCCTCGTATTCCGCGACCTCCTCGCCGATGATAAACACGTCCGCATCGCGGCGCATTTCTTCGGCCATGGCGTCGCGCAAGGCTTCGCGCACGCTCTGCGTGATCATGGCCGTGGCTTTCGGAACTTCGAGGCTGGACTCCGTTGCAGGTGCTGTTGCCGCTAATGGCTGCGACCGCAATGGCGGAGGGCGGGCGTCGAGCTTTTGAACGGATGGGACTGCCGAAGGATTTTCCTGCGCTTCTACCGGTGCGGCGTTCTCGCCTTTTCCGGAGATCACGGCGATCGGTGTATTAACTGCAACATTTTCGGTACCATCCGGCACCAGAATTTTGGCAAGCGTGCCATCGTCGGACGCCTCGATCTCCATTGTCGCCTTGTCGGTTTCTATTTCGGCGAGGACATCGCCCGAACGCACCTCATCGCCTTCCCTCTTAAGCCATTTTGAGATCTTGCCTTGTTCCATCGTCGGCGAAAGCGCGGGCATAAGAATATTTGTCACCATTGGTGCCCCTAAACCGGCCGTGCCGAATATTTTTTGCTGCCGATCATGCCAGCACATCTGTCCACAGCTCTGCCGGGTCCGGCTCCGGCTCGCGAGAGGCAAAGTCCGCTGCCTCGGCAACGATCGCGCGGATCTCCGCATCGATCTTCCTAAGATCGTCTTCATTGGCTTGCTTGCTTGCTAAGAGGCGCGCGCGGACCTGCTCGATCGGATCACGCTCCTCGCGCATTTTCTGCACTTCGTCCTTCGACCGGTATTTGGCCGGGTCGGACATCGAATGGCCGCGATACCGATAGGTTTGCATTTCGAGGATGATGGGGCCGTTACCGGATCTGCACCAATCGGCGGCCCGGAGAGCGGCGAATTTTACTGCGCGCACATCCATGCCATCTATTTGATCGCCTGGAATGTTGAAGGACTGGCCGCGCTTAGAAAAATCGGTCAGCGCGGAAGCTCTCGAGACCGAGGTACCCATGGCATAGCGGTTGTTCTCGATAATATAAACGACCGGCAGTTTCCAAAGTTGAGCCATGTTGAAGCTTTCATAAACCTGCCCCTGATTGGCCGCGCCATCGCCAAAATACGTGAAGCAAACATTGTCATTGCCGCGATAACGATTGGCGAATGCGAGGCCGTTTCCGATCGGCACTTGGGCGCCGACGATTCCATGCCCACCATAAAACTGCTTTTCTCGCGAAAACATGTGCATGGAGCCGCTCTTGCCCTTCGCGGCGCCGGAGCGTCTGCCGGTCAATTCCGCCATGACGCCCTTGGGGTCCATGCCGCAGGCGAGCATATGGCCATGATCGCGGTAGCTGGCGATGGTCTGATCGCCTTCCTTTGCCGCCATCCGGACTCCCGTCGCGATCGCTTCCTGGCCTATGTAGAGATGGCAGAAGCCGCCGATGAGGCCCATCCCATATATCTGCCCCGCTTTTTCTTCGAAACGGCGAATGAGCAGCATGGTGCGCAGGCAAAAAAGCTCTTCGTCTTTGGTGAAAGCTGCCGCGCCCGCGCGGGCTGCTGGCGCCCTCTCGGGCGCAGGTTTGCGGCGGGCCGGAGAAGGCGGAGCGGCCATTGCGATCCCTCAGAAATGCCTCTGCAGGCGGAGAACGAAGGATACCGCAGCGCAAGGGAGAAAGCGAGCCCTTGCAAATCTCGGCAGGCGTGGAAGGCAGCGCCAGCGGTGCGCAACGCCGGCAGCCGGAGCAATTCTCCGGCTTTACTCATGCGGCTCCTTTTGCGCCCGCGGATAAAGCACGACAAGTTCGTCGCGCCGAACGCGGCCGAGAACTGCCCGGGCCTCTTCATCGAGAAGATCGCGATCGATCACGCGGCCAGATAGCAAAGCAATCCGCTGGTTCCACAAGGCATGTTCGGCTTTGAGGCCATCGAGCTCGCTCGCCAATGCCGCAATCTTGCGCTCATATTCGTCCTTGGTTTTTAGGCCGCGCTCGCCGTTTACCGCGTGCCAAACAAAATAACTTCCGATCAGGCCGGAAAGGCAATAGAGCAGCAAGGGATAAAACGCCGCGCGCCAGCGCCTAATAATGACGCCGAACGCAAAGAGCTGACTGAACTGGCCAG
>CAYWHF010000112.1:0-7584 GCA_964457695.1 uncultured Methylocapsa sp. | reverse complement strand
GAGCAAGCAAGGATTGCAGAAAAAAGGACAGGATGTGTACCTTATTAGAAGGCGAACCTCGCGCTTAGCTGCGGCGGATGGTGCATGGCGGGCGGACAGCCCGGATGAGGCAAACTTGAAGAGTATGGGCCAGTGCCTATAACTTAGTGCATTCCTCGTGGAACGAACCCAAATGGTTAGCGAACAAGACGTTCTCGGTGCACTGCAAACGGTTCCGGGTCCCGACGGAAGGGGTTCCCTGACAAACTCGGGCGCGCTTTCGGGTGTGTCGATCAAGGACGGCAAGGTTTATGTATCGATTGCGGTCGATCCGCGCCAGTCGGCGGCGCTCGAGCCGATGCGGGCCGCCGCGGAGGCGGCGCTGAGGAGATTGCCGGGCGTCACCATTGCGCTCGTGAGCCTCACCGCCGAAAAGCAGACGCCGCCGAAGACCGTCCCTCCACGCAGCATTGCTATTCCCGGCGTTTCAAACATCATCGCCGTGGCCTCAGGAAAAGGTGGCGTCGGCAAATCCACGTGTTGCGTCAATCTTGCGCTCGGCCTTTCGTCCCTGGGTTGGCGCATCGGCATTCTCGATGCCGATGTTTTTGGGCCTTCGCTGCCGCGCCTGCTCGGGCTTAACGCGAAACCAGAATCACAAGGCCGCTCCATCCGCCCGCTTCTTGCCTATGGCGTGAAGGCCATGTCGATCGGCTTTTTGGTCGAGGAGGAAGACGCGATGATTTGGCGCGGGCCGATGGTGATGTCGGCGATCCAGCAGCTGTTGCGCGATGTTTTGTGGGGCGAGCTCGACTGTCTGGTGGTCGACATGCCGCCGGGCACGGGCGACGCGCAACTGACGCTGGCGCAAAATGTGCCGCTCGCCGGCGCCGTCATTGTCTCGACGCCACAGGATCTCGCGCTGATCGACGCCAGGCGCGGGATCGCCATGTTCAACAAGGTCGCGGTGCCGGTTTTGGGCATCATCGAGAACATGAGCTATTTTTTGTGCCCGCATTGCGGCGCGCGGTCGGATGTTTTTGCCCATGGCGGGGCGCCCATCGAGGCCGAAAAATACGCCGTGCCCTTTTTGGGCGAGGTGCCGCTCGACATAAAGATCCGCGAACATTCGGATTCGGGGCGCCCTTTGACTGCTTCCGATCCCGATGGCGAACATGCCAAGATTTTTCGCGCCATCGCGGCGAAGGTGAAGGCAGCTCTTGAGGCGGGCCGCGTGCGCGCCGCGCCAAAGATTGTGATTGAGTAACGGCGAAGCTGTTGGCGGCAGCTAGGGTCGTGCGCCGCCGATGCTTGCGTTCACAATCGGAAAAACGCCCTTTTAGAGGCCGCGTCACCACGTTTCCAATCGTTCTGGGCGCGTTTCATTGCGACGCTGTTAGAAACGTGCAGAACTCGCGGCCCGGCTTTGAGCCCATACGAATTTGGCGTTTCCAATCGTTCGCGAGGCATTCGGATGCAGGTTTCCGAAACGCTTCCAAAGCTATTCGTGAAAAAAACATTGCCGCCTTGCGGGCCAATCAAACCGAGGTATGTTGGGGCTGGAAGCGCCGGCTGTTTGCGCTATGTCGAAAAGGGTTCAGCCAAAAACCAGCGGCGAGATCGGCCGGATTTGTGATGTTGCGCTTCAAAGAAGGCCTTGGGCATGAACAAGACTGGTAAACCTGCTGCTGGCTTAAGCGCTGAACCGGCGCGGGCGGCGGATGACAGGCGAGCCCGCCGTCAATCGGCCGAGTCCAAGCTTCAAGAGCTGAAAACCCGCTTGCGCGAAATCACCGATCTCGATGCCGTGGGCTCGGTGCTCAACTGGGATCACGCGACCTATATGCCAAAGGCAGGCGCTGCCGCGCGCGCCCGGCAAGGCGCGATGCTAAGCAGGTTCAGGCACGAAAGATCGGTCGATCCGGCGCTCGGAAAGCTGCTCGACGAGCTTCTGCCCTGCGCGGAAGGTTTGCCTTACGATTCGGACGAGGCAAGCCTTATCCGGATTGCCCGCCGCGATTTTGAGAAGGCAATAAAAATTCCCGCCGATTATGTTGCGCGGGCAAGCGCGCTTGGCTCGGCCTCATACGATGCCTGGACTCGGGCCCGGCCAGCAAATGATTTTGCGGCGATGCGGCCCTATCTCGAAAAGGCAATTGACCTGTCGCGTGAATATGCAGACTATTTTGCGCCCTACGCACACGTCGCTGACCCTTTGATCGATAAAGCCGAGGAAGGCATGACGGCGGCCATGATGGGAGAGCTGTTTGCCCGGCTAAAGGGCCAATTGACTCCGATCGTTCGCGCCATTGCCGACCAGCCTGTCCCTTGCGACTATTGTCTGCGCGGGTTTTTTGGCGAGGCGGCGCAGCTCGCCTTCAGTCTTTCGGTCGTGAAGCGCCTTGGCTACGACATGGAGCGCGGGCGGCTCGACAAGACTCTCCACCCCTTCTGCAGCAAATTCTCGTTAGGCGATATCCGGATCACGACGCGGGTCAATGAAATGCAATTCGGCAGCGCCTTGTTTGCCGCCATGCACGAGGCCGGTCATGCCCTTTACGAACAGGGCGTGGCGCCCGCGCTTGAGGGCACGCCATTGGGAAGAGGAACGTCATGGGGCGTGCACGAGAGCCAATCGCGTCTTTGGGAAAATGTGGTTGGCCGCAGCCGTCCTTTCTGGGAGCATTTTTACCCGGTGCTGCGGGATGAATTTCCCGATCGGCTCAAGGGAACGGACTGCGAGACCTTCTACCGCGCGATCAACAAGGTGCAGCGTTCTTTGATCCGCACCGATGCCGACGAGGTCACCTATAACCTGCATATTGTGCTGCGCTTCAACCTGGAGTTGGAATTGCTGGAGGGCCGTCTGCGCGTAAAAGACCTCCCCGACGCTTGGCGGGCGCGGATGAAGGCGGATCTCGGTATTGCTCCCGCCGATGATCGCGACGGCTGCCTCCAGGACGTGCATTGGTACGGCGTCAGCACTGTTGGCGGCGGCTTTCAAAGTTACACAATCGGCAACATTTTAAGCGCCCAACTTTATGGTGCTGCAACAAAAGCGTATCCGGAAATTCCAGGCGAAATAACAAATGGTGAGTTTGGCACGCTGCACGGCTGGCTGCGCACGCACCTCTACCAACATGGGCGCAAGTTTGGGCCGGGCGAGCTCGTGTCACGGGCGGCGGGCGCCCCGATGAGCATCGAGCCCTACATCCGCTATCTTCATGCAAAGTATGGAGAGCTTTATTGCTTGCCGCCTATCGCCGAAATTGATCACTCATACGTGAACGCGCCGCTACACTCTTAAGAGTCAATGCGCGCAAAAATTATTCCAGAAGCAACAACGACTCCTTGCAGCTCGGGCCGCGCGAGACGACCCATGTCAAAAAATCCGCCAGACCTGCTGATTGCTAGCGAAAAGGTTTGCTTCGCCGTCGTGAAGGCGCGCGAGTTCGATGTCAATGACGTGGTCACCGACCCGGGCGATGCATCAAATCCAAGCGTTGACAGCATGATCGGCGCTGGAGGATCATCGTGAGGATCCCGTCGCCGACGAGCTTCGCGGCTTTAACGGATCTTTGAATATCGGACATCGTCCGACCAATCGCCGGCAAAAAGCGACGGAGAACTCAAAGAACTCCCAATCTTGCAACCTTTGCGGGCTGTTCCATCATTAAAAATATTTTTGCAAAACTATTTGGCGGCGGTGACCTTGGTCGCGGCGGACAAAACCGCCTTTCTGAAGGCTCCCTCGATGGTCACGGCGAAATTATAATGGGACCGCGAAAATGGCGCCGTGCTAAACGGCTTGTTGCTGCGCCAACCGACGAGGATTGCGCCTATCGCCGGTTTGTCTGGTCGCATAATTAGGGCGCCGCCGGAGGCTCCGTCCCCGGTTTCGCAATCGAAGGAAAATTCCCTTGTTCCTTCCTCGCCTGCCGTCAGCTGATCGCGAAGACGGCATTTCTCCATCGACAGCTTGTGTCCCTCGCCCCAGTCGATGTGCCCGCGGGCGACAAATTCGACGGGCGTATTCGGCGTCGCCCGATCGCCGAGCGCATAAGGCGTTACCCCTTCGACGGGATGGACGAGACGCGCGACCGCCCAATCATGGACCGCGGCAATCGCATAAGGATTGGTGCTCCCCGCGACAATCGAGCCAAGGTCGATTGGCACTTTTACCTCTTTTCCGTGCCTATCCATCGAAAAGAAGCAGGTTTTTGCCCGCCGGACGCCTTTTTCGTTGAAGAAAACATGGGCCGCCGTTGTCACCAGATTATTGGAGAGCGTGAGCTGGCCGGCACCATGCGCGTCGCCGCATTCGATAAGGCCTGACCCGGCGAAACGAGTGCGAAGCTCTGCGGCGTCAAGCTTTTGCTCGGCCGCGAATTCGTCGACGGTGCGGCGGCTGTTTTTCCCGAAAACGACAACCGGAGTGACCTTGAGCGCTTCGCCCTTCGGCAGGTTGGGCAAAAAAAACGGCGCGGCCGAAGCTTCAACGGCGAATCCAACCAGGACAATGCAAATGGCGGCGGCGTGGTGCCCAGCCTTTTGGAACATTGTGCTCTCTCCTATCGAATCGGCCCGCCGTCAGTTTAGGGCGGGACGAAACACTTCATCAAGCTCGGCCGCGATCGTATTTACCCATTGCGAAAACAAAAAGGCAGATACGAAACAGTGCTGGGCATAGCGTTTTAGTCAACTAACCGGGCCCTGCCCAATGCCGTCCCCCAGCGCAGCTTTTGAGCCGGGCGGAAGTTTCAGCCGGAGAGCCCCCGCATTCGGGTGCCAAAACGCGTCCGCTGGCTATTCTATTAAGGCGAGAATAAGACCCAAGGCTTGCGCGAGCCATGGCGCCCAGGGCCCGGCAAGCACGCAAACGGTATCAAAGTCTATCCTCAAGGCTCTTTGGCGCCCAAAAGACTACCTCGCCTTGCCGCACGGCCCTTTCGCCTCGAAAGCTACGGGGAATACCAGCGGGCTTGTGGAAACTTGACCCGGCTGCACTCTATCGCGGTTTGTGCCTTCGCACCGGATGGCGGAGGCCGCTTCTAACCCCGCGCTCCCGCGAGCATCCCGTGGACTTCATAGGTCATAACGGCGAGCGACGCGGCTAATCCTAGATAGGCCGCGCCATATCCGAACTTGATGGCGAATGGGGTACCGTAATAGGCGAGGTTTTCAGGCGCGGAGGGATCATAGCGCCAGGCGGCGGCGAGTTTAGGGAACGCAATGATCGCAACCAAAATCAGCACCGGGCTCGGTCTGTATAAGAACAGCGCCACCATAAGCGGCGCGCCCAAGAGCCAAATCCGCGGCGACAAAATGGCCGTGATCCGGCCGCCGTCGAGAGGCGAAACAGGAAGAAGGTTTATGAGATTGAGAAAAAACCCAGTATAGGAAACCGCGAGCAACAAGGAGCTATTGGACTCCTGTGCCCAGAAGAACACGAGAAACGACGCGAGCGTGCCGACGAAGGGGCCGGCCATCGCAATATAGGCCTCCGTTTCGACGTTCATCGGCTGCTCCTTGAGATTGATCCAGGCACCGACGAAGGGAATGAAGGTTGGAGCGCCGACGTCGAGATGGCGTTGCCGCGCGGCGATGTAATGACCGAGTTCATGCAGGAACAAGAGCGCGATAAAGCCGGCCGCAAAACGCCAACCCCAAAGGCTTGCGTAAACGGCGAGCGAGACCACCATCGTGCCGGCTGTCGTCGCCAGCTTGCCCCATTTCAACGACGACAGTAAGATAATCAGTAATTTCATGCAGGCATTCAGCTCTATGGAACGGTTTTACCGGTTATACCTCTAAAAAATTTTACAATACAGGCGTTGTCCGCTGCCGAGTGAACGGTCAAGACTCGAGTTGCGCAGCTCACCGCCGCAATGGTAACGTCTACCGGAACCGCAACAGTATCCCAACGCTCTTGTGTTTGGCGACACCCGAGAAGGACGAATAGCTCATGGCGCGCAACAAAATTGCTTTGGTCGGAGCAGGTCAGATTGGGGGCACTTTGGCTCACCTCGCGGCGCTGAATGAGCTAGGCGACATCGTGCTCTTCGACATTGCCGAAGGGACACCGCAAGGCAAGGCGCTCGATCTTGCCGAATCGGGACCGATCGAAGGTTTTGATGTGGCCCTCGCGGGAAGCAATAGCTATGAATCAATCGCAGGTGCCGATGTTGTCATCGTGACCGCCGGCATTCCGCGAAAACCCGGAATGAGCCGCGACGATCTCCTCGGCATTAATCTCAAGGTCATAGAGTCGGTCGCAACTGGCATCAAGAAACATGCGCCGGACGCCTTCGTCATTTGCATCACCAATCCCCTCGACGCCATGGTTTGGGCCTTGCAAAAAGCCGCGAAACTCCCGGCGAACAAGGTCGTCGGCATGGCCGGCGTTCTCGATTCGGCAAGGTTCCGTCATTTCCTCTCAGAGGAGCTAAAAGTCTCGGTCGAAGATGTGACCGCCTTCGTTCTCGGCGGCCATGGCGACGACATGGTTCCTTCCTTGCGCTATTCCACCGTGGCGGGAATACCTTTGCCGGACATGGTCAAGATGGGATGGACGACGCAGGAACGGCTCGATGCGATTGTTAAGCGCACCCGCATGGGGGGCGGCGAAATCGTCGCCCTGCTCAAGACCGGGTCGGCTTTTTACGCTCCCGCCGCCTCGGCGATCGCGATGGCCGATTCCTATCTCAAGGACAAGCGCCGGGTCTTTGCTTGCGCCGCCAAGCTAAACGGGGAGTATGGGGTCAATGACCTCTATGTCGGAGTCCCGGTGGTCATCGGAGCCAATGGCGTCGAAAAAATCGTCGAGGTTTCCCTCGATTCATCCGAAAGCCAAATGTTTCAAAAATCGGTCGGCTCGGTGCGGGAATTGGTCGAAGCCTGCAAGTCTCTCAACCCGGCCTTCGCGCGCTGATTTGCGTACCGCAGCCAATTTAACAAACGAATTTGGACCCCCTTGCGATAGCTCACTGCCAAGCTTTATCCTAGCTATGGCATGCTTTCATACTCAAACAGTTACACAAATTTGTTAAAGTGTTTTGTTAAAGTGTTTAAGTAAGATTAATCCCGGCTTCTCGCCTGCTTTCCAACCGCACCCAAGGCCGCACATGAGATTGAGTTGGCGCGGAACGTGCTAGAAGCATAGCGCAAACGAGTTTTTTCAAATGAATGTCCACGAATATCAGGCCAAGGCGATACTTAAGGAATTTGGAGTCCCTGTCCCGCAAGGAATCGCGGTTTTGCACCAAGCCGGCGCATCGGCCGCCGCTAAGCAGCTTAGCGGTCCAATTTGGGTCGTGAAAGCGCAAATTCACGCGGGCGGGCGCGGTAAGGGTAAGTTCAAGGAACCGGAGGCCGGGTCAGGAGGCGGCGTAAGACTCGCCAAATCAATAAGCGAGGTGGAGAGCTTTGCGGGCGCGATGCTGGGCCGCACGCTCGGAACGTATCGCATCGATTCAATCGTGGGCGAAGGCGGTATGGGCGTGGTGTACCGCGCTACCGACACGAAACTCAACCGCCCGGTCGCCATCAAGCGTTCTCGAAGGCCTGCTGATTGCGGCCCATGTTGTTGGAGCGAAGACGATTCAC
>CAYWHF010000111.1:0-7637 GCA_964457695.1 uncultured Methylocapsa sp. | reverse complement strand
GTCTTCCAGCCCGGGCAAAATGATAGTTTTGCGCATAGCGTCCGATCGCAAGAAGCCTTTCAATTTGAGGCAGCGTCGAAAACAGCAAATCGTGCCAGGCCGCGCGGCATTCACGCCGCGGCGGCAGATCGCCCTTATTGGCGTCATGGCCCGGAAAGCAGAACCCCATCGGCACGATCGCGATCCTCGTCTCGTCGTAGAAAACTTCGCGCGAAACATTCATCCATTGCCGCAACCGGTCGCCAGAGGCATCATTGAATGGCAGACCGGTCCTATGAACCCTCACGCCAGGGGCCTGGCTTGCCACAAGCAGCCGCGCCGTCGAAGATACCCGAAACACGGGGCGCGGCTCGTGGCCCAGCGGGAGGCCGCGCGGCGCCTCGACGCAAATCCGGCAGGCCCTTATGCGGCTGGCCAGCGCCGCAAGGCCGATGGCAGAATCGCAGTCTGTCATTTGCATCTGCCAGCCGCGTCCGTTCGATTCGCAGCGAGTGAGAGAACATAGTTTGCCTGGACTGGCGAAATTGGCAGCAATCGCTGGGTAAGTATTAACTCCTCGGAACCCATTGAGAAGCCAATATCATAGCCTTCGGTCAGCTTCAGACCAGCTTGATTTGGGTAGAAATCGAACAATCATTCGAGCCAGTCATTAATTTATTTGCGGCACCGTCGCCGCGATCTTTATAGCGAGCCGAAAATTGCCCGGGATTTGCTAAGGATGACGGATGTCACCACGGAAATCATCGCCCTCGGACGTTGTAACGGGCCCGTCAAAGGCCGCGGCCGGCTTGCCTCCGAGGTGCGCGAAGCGCGTGAGAAGTTAACTTGGACTCCTTTGTCCGAGCGCGGCCTCGACATCGAACTGCTGCGTCTTTTTGCGAAAGGACTTAAAAGTGCCGCCCTCGCCCAAACCCTCCTCGCCTTACTTTCGGCAACGGTCGCCACCACCTGGGCCCCAGGGGAGGCGGCATCGATTTGGCTAGCTTTCGATCTCGCAGCGCTCGGCTGCACGCTTTGGCTAGCAAGACACTTCATTGAAAGAGCGGACTCTTTGCCGGACGCAGGCCGCTGGCGCTCGTTGTTCATTCTTGCCGAGGTGCTTAAGGGTATAACTTGGGCGGCTGCCGCTTTGCTTATAGGCGCGTCCGGAGATCTCGTCGCGCAGAGTTTTGTCCTACTCCTATTCTCCCTTGCCGCCGCCATTACCGCAACAACACTGGCCTCGATTCCGGCTGCGGTAACGGGGGCTGTAATGCCAACGATATTGGCATCTCTTGTATTCCTGCGCCAGGCAAGCCTTTGTAGCGGAACCTTGCCGCTTATGGTACTGGCCTGCGGTACGCAACTCTACTTTATGCTGCTTGCCCGGAAGCTGCATAAATCCTCGCTCGAAACGCTCTCATTCCAAGCCGAAAAAGACGAGCTCATCGCAGAGTTGGAGCAAGCCAAGGCGCTCAGCGATCTTGCCCGGCACCGGGCGGAGGCTGCGAACCTTGCCAAGTCCCGCTTTCTCGCGACGATGAGTCATGAGTTGCGCACGCCGCTCAATGCCATAGTTGGATTTTCTGAGGTCATGAAGGGCGAATTGTTCGGCGCTCATACGGTCGATTCCTACAAGGAATATTCAAGCGACATCCATGCGAGCGGCCAGCATCTCTTGACGCTCATCAACGAAATCCTCGATCTTTCGCGCATAGAGGCCGGTCAATTCGAGCTCAAAGAGGAAGCGGTCGCGCTCGCTCACATCGCGAGTACTTGCCGGCGCCTCTTGAGACTGCGCGCGAGAAAGCGGGTAATCACCATCGAGCAGGCCGTGGAGCCGGACTTGCCAAGGGTTTGGGTCGACGAACGGGCAATTCGCCAAGTGATATTGAACGTTCTTTCCAATGCGATCAAATTTACTCCGCACGGCGGGACGATCAAAATAAGGATCGGACGGACCACGAGCGGCGGTCAATATGTGGCGGTGCGCGATAGCGGCCCTGGAATTCCGGAAGACGAGATTCCCATTGTCATGTCCTATTTTGGCCGCGGTTCGCATGCCCAGACGCACGCCGAGGAAGGTTCGGGCCTTGGATTACCGATTGCAAAGGGTCTCGTTGAACTGCACGGCGGAACTGTTACTCTAAATTCCAAGCTTCGCGAAGGCACCGAAGTTATTGTGATTTTTCCGCCGAGCCGCGTACAGGGTGCGCCGGCAGGGGCTGGCGGGTACGGAACGGGTCTTCCGCCAGCGCACCAGCCGCGGCACATATTTACCCAAGCTGCGTGATCCTCATCGCGTGCGGCCAATCTAAGCCGAAATGCCCTTGCCTTTTCTAAAGCAGCTGGCAATTTGCCGCGAAATCTGATTTCGCCCAGGTCTCAGCGTCTCTGCCGTATCGTGCCAACGCTGATTCGTAGGAACCGAAGGGAGACAACCGACCGTGCAACCGCGACTGCGGGGTCTGCTTAACGTTCTTTGGCTTCGGATGCTCACGGCGTGCATCCTGTTCTCTTGCCCCATTTCGTCCTCCTCCGCGCATGACCCAACCGCCGCAGAACCAGCGCCATTCCCACACTCCCAGGGGCGAACCCAAGGCCCAGCTGAAGAGCCTACAACCTATGCGCTGCCCCCCGCCGTTACAACCAGCCACGTGCTAGAGCTTCTTGGGCGCAGCCTGCATTTCAAAGCTATCGCCGGTCCGATTAGGTTGACCGATGCGCAGAGCGGGAGGCCTCAGGCCGATATCGCAACCACAGCGTTTCTACTCGAGGAAACCGATCCCGCGAAGCGGCCTGTGACTTTCGCGATCAACGGCGGCCCTGGCGCCGCCTCGGCATGGCTCAATCTTGGAAGCCTCGGGCCATGGCGGTTATCGTTCGATCGCGCGATGCATTCGCCGTCGGCTTCCCCAGTCACGATCGCCAATGCCGACACGTGGCTAGACTTCACCGACCTCGTTTTTATCGATCCGCCGGGAACGGGCTACAGCCTCATTTTAGCTAAGGATAATGACGCGCGCCGTCAATTTTTCTCGGTAACAGGCGACGTTGAGACTTTGGCAGTGACAATCCGCAAGTGGCTCGCCGCCAACAAGCGGCTTGAAAGTCCCAAGTTCATTGTTGGTGAGAGCTACGGCGGTTTTCGCGCGCCAAAGCTCGCGAGAAGGCTGCAGGATGCGGAAGGAGTTGGCATCACGGGCTTGGTATTGGTCTCGCCGGTGCTTGATTTCAGCTGGTGGTCCGAAGGCGTTGCTAATCCCATAGTATGCGCTGCCCGGCTGCCGTCCCAAGCCGCAGCCGCGCGCGGGCTTACGGGACAAGATGCACGGGCATCTCTCGCCGATGTAGAGACCTATGCGGCGGGCGCCTATATCACTGATCTTTTGCGCGGCGAGCGCGATCCTCAAGCGCTCGAACGTGTCGCCGAAAAGGTAGCAAGCTTTACAGGCCTCGATACCGCCCTCGTTCGCAAGCTCGGCGGGCGCATCGACGCCGCGACCTTCGCGCGCGAAAAGAACCGCGCTAGCGCCAAGGTGACGAGCGTTTACGACGCCCTCGTCTCCGGTTTCGATCCAGCGCCCCATGCCGCGGTCAGCGACTTCCCCGATCCCGTACTCGATGCATTCAAGACGCCGCTCGCAAGCGCAATGGCGGATCTTACCGGCAACCGGCTCGGCTGGTTCGTCGAGGCACGCTACGAAATTCTCAACTCAAATGTATACAGCGCCTGGGATTGGGGCAGCGGCCGCGACCGCCCGGAGGCACTCAGCGACCTCAAGCACGTCATGGCACTTGACCCCTCGCTGCGAGTCCTTGTCGCGCATGGGGTAACGGATCAAGTGACGCCTTATTTTGCCTCCAAGCTTCTGATCGACCAAGTGCCGCCGATGGGCTCACCGGACCGGTTGCGTTTAAGAGTGTATGGCGGCGGTCACATGCTCTACCTCGACGACAAATCTCGCGGCGAATTGCGCGAGGATGCCCGCAGACTCATCGAGAGTAAATAGGGCGCACCCGGCCCGCATTAGCCGCGGCGCGGAAGAAGGCACCGAAGTGACTGCGATTTTTCCGCCGAGCCGGATAGAAGGCGCATGCGCAGGGACGCACTGGAACGGAACGGGTCTTCCGCCAGCGCGCCAGCAGCCGCACATATTTACCCAAGCTGCGTGATCCCAATCTTGCGCGCCAACGGCCGTGCCTTTTCTAAGCAGCCGGTGGACTCCGCCTAATGCAATGACCTTCACTTGCGAGTGGGAGACTTTCAATGCGACCCGTGCTTCCCCTTCCGGTCGGAATTCTGATGTTCCTATTGAAAACCGTTCTCAGCGGCGTTGCCGTTCGCGCCAACGGTCGCATACAGATGATTACCGTCAGGACTCGCGATGAGATTCTTGGTCAGTGATGGTTAAGCGGCCCAGCCGGCAAATCGCAGATCTTCACACCGGGCTCACGGATCTCGATGTCGCCATCCGCATAGTTGAAGCGCATGACCGGTCCGTGTTGGCGACGAAGAGGTTGAGGCCATCAGTGCCATGCCGAAGGGTGAATTCAGACCATCTAAAGCATCGAAAAACTTGGCGCGCCCGGAGAGATTCGAACTCCCGGCCCCTAGATTCGAAGTCTAGTGCTCTATCCAGCTGAGCTACGGGCGCCTTCGCTGCGACCATTTCCGCAACACCAGGCACATATCAGGCGCCTGCCTCATTGCCTAGCGTGCAGAATCCCGTGCCGTCTAATAGTAGCAAAGTGCTCCGAGGCCGCCAAGAGCGCCCCTTCCGTCACGCCGGCCTAACGCTTTTAGCCGGATTTCTGAGGAACCCACTCACTCACACATTTAAAGACTGGGCTATCGATGTATTCGGGTTGGGCGATCTCAAAATGATCGCAATTTGGCGCAGGCAGGAAATTGTCGTTCTTCAGCCCAGGATTCGTGTTGTCAGCCTCAACAATCATCCCCAGAAGCCAGCCGGCTTTGTCTCATAATAGAATGATGAGCTATCTCTCGGGTCTCGGCCCGGCTGCAATACGATCGAAATAATTTACCCAACTGCGGATTATCCGGCTCGAGGTCTTTGCTGCGCCGGAGGGGCCTGCGAAAGTCATGGCGGACGACCGAGGGCAACACTATTCACGCGTCTGAAACGATATAGGATTCATTCAGCGGTTTTTTTCCTGCTGCCGAACGGGTAGCGCCCGCTTGCGTCAGACGCATCCTTGCCCCATAAGAGCAAAAGTTCACGGAGACTCGCGTGCCTTCGCTCATCCGGTTTTTAGTGATCCTTGGTATTCTTGCGGGTCTTGCCTACGCCGGCATGATCGCGCTTGTGTTCTTCGTCGAACCCGTGCCCCGCGAAATGACTCAGACAATTCCCCCGGCGCGGCTTAACAAATAGAAAATCGCCGGTCATGCCGCGTCCTTCCCACTTCATCAACGCCCTTCTCGACATGCTCGCGGCCGAGCAGGGCGCGGCGAAAAATACGCTTGACGCCTATACCCGCGACCTCACCGATTATGAAATCGAACTCGCTCGCATGGGAAAGACGCCGCTTACTGCGGAGACCGGCGATATTCGCGCCTATCTCTCGGCGCTCGTCAAGCGCGGTCTAAAGCCTTCCTCAAGCGCAAGAAAGCTTTCCGCAATTCGCCAGTTCCACAGGTTTCTTGCTGCCGACGGTCATCGCGGCAGCGATCCGGCGCTGATCATCGAGGCGCCCCGGCGCGGACACAATTTGCCCAAGACGCTTTCCGTTCGCGAAGTCGGGCAACTGCTTTCCGTTTCGAAGGAAGGGCTTGAGGACGAAGCCCGCCCGGCATCCGAGCGGTTGCGGGCACTGCGCACCGCCAGCCTGCTCGAACTTTTATACACCACCGGCTTGCGGGTGTCGGAACTCGTGAGCCTCCCGTTGCGCGCGGCGCAAACGAAGGAGCCGTTTTTCGTCACTCGCGGCAAAGGGGGGCGCGAGAGGATCGTACCGCTAACTGGCGAGGCACGGCGCGCAGTTGCGGCCTACCGCACGGCCCTCGAAAAAACCCGGCCTGGCCTCGCGTCCGGCCCTTGGCTCTTTCCGGCCGATAGCGCGAGCGGACATCTCACGCGCCAGGCCTTTGCCCGCGAACTCAAGACCTGCGCCGCCGCCGCCGGGATCGCCGCTGCCCGGATCAGCCCTCATGTGTTGCGGCACGCTTTCGCAAGCCATCTCCTGCAGAATGGCGCGGATCTGCGCGTGGTGCAGGAGCTGCTCGGACACGCCGATATATCGACGACGCAAATCTATACGCATGTGCTGGATGAGCGCCTGAAAGCGATGGTGCGCGATCTGCACCCGCTAAGCGGCGAATGATTTGGACCCCGTCAATTCTTCGGACTTTTCGCCATCGCCGGATCGCTGATCGTGATCATAGCAACAGGAACCCGCAGGCCGAGCCAGGGAAGTTCGGCTACACTGCCGCGCGCCCTCAAGGGTGTCACCGTCACGCGCAGCCGCCGGCGCATGCCGCGGCCGAGCGAGATCGCGCCGCCGTACCCGCTCGGCGCGTGCAAATGGCACGCGCGGCACGAAGCGATCAATTGGTGCAGGGAAGCCGCAGAGTCGGTGCTGAAAAGGTAGCCGTCTTTGACAGTGAGCCCGCTCCCCGGCACGAGCAGCGCCCTGGCCCAAGCATTGGCATAAAGTACTTTTGCCGCACCGTCGACGAGAATCACGCCAATCCCCATATGCTCAAGCTGCTCAGGCGCGGTAGCCTGGTCGAGATCCCGCACGTGAAGCAGGCGCTGGACCCGGAAGGCGCGGTCGATATGCGGCAGCGCGGCTTTGAAGGCGAGCGTTTGCGCGGCACTGATTTGGTCTCCATCGGGAGGGTTGGCGGCAAATAGTGACGTCGTAATCTGGTCATCGGCGGGTAATTTCGCGCCCATAAGTGAAAGCCCGAGCTGGGCTTTGCGATGAAACTCATTATAGACGGCGGTAGCGGCGTAGTCTTCGCGCGGGACGGCACTATCGAGCGGCAACAGCTCGCCCTTTGGCAGTGCGGCCATCCGCGGCCAAATCGGATCGTGGAAAGCCCAATAGTCCTGGTAGCTCGCCACCAAGAGCGGATCGACGCGTGGCGACAGCGACGCAAACCGATGGGTGCCATGGTCAAAGGACGCTAAGCCAATTTGAGCGACACCGAGGGCATCGGCGAGCTTGTTCAGCGCAGCTGGCCAAAGCGATGCGTCGATCACGGCTTCGTAAATTAAATTGATCGCGTTTTGAAGCTGCTCTTCCCGGCTCATGACGCCGGCTCCCGTTAGCGCTCCGGGATGGCGGGGTAGCTGCGGAGCCATCGGGACGCGCGACTATAAACGCACTGGAATGAAGCCATTCCGGCTTGCATCCGATCATGATAGCCAAGATACCGAAATCATCAATACTGTTATAAAGTGGCTATCGAATATTCTCCAATGTACGAATCCATTGGGTCGAGGGGCTCGCGACTTATCATCCGGCGGTCAGCTCGGCCGCTTTGCGGTCGCGGAAGCACCGATCGTGACCAGCGCGACCGGCAGCCGCAGGCCAAGCCAGGGAAGCTCGGGAACGGTGCCGCGCGCGCGAAGCGGCGTCACCGTGACGCGCAGCCCCCGCTTGCCCTGGCGGACCATGATCTCGCC
>CAYWHF010000110.1:2303-7660 GCA_964457695.1 uncultured Methylocapsa sp. | reverse complement strand
GCACGCCGCTGTGGTTTACGGAGAGGTTCGGTTCAAGGGCGAGGAGATCTCAACTTGCTCCGAGGCGCGGTTGCGCGACATTCGCGGCGCGGGGATCACCATGGTGTTTCAAGAGCCGATGACCTCGCTTAATCCTCTGCATACTATTGAGCGCCAGATCGGCGAAATATTGGAACTCCACAGTGCGCGCGGAAGCGAAAAAATCAGAGCGCGCATCATTGAGCTCTTGCAAGAAGTCGGTATTCCTAATCCCGGCGAGCGGCTTTCCGCCTTCCCGCATCAGCTCTCCGGCGGCCAGCGCCAGCGCGTGATGATCGCCATGGCGCTTGCGAACAGGCCGGATCTTTTCATTGCCGACGAGCCGACAACCGCGCTCGATGTCACGGTGCAAGCGCAAATCTTGGAGCTCTTGAAGCGGCTTCAGGCCCACCACCATATGGCGATGCTCTTTATCACCCACGACCTCGGCATTGTGCGCAAGATCGCCGGCGATGTCGCGGTGATGCAGAAAGGCAAGATCGTCGAAATGGGCCCGGTCGCGGAGATTTTTGCCGCCCCCCGTCATCCCTATACCAAGGCGCTGATCGAAGCCGAGCCCAAGGGGAGCGCGCCAGCAATCGACCTTGCCGCCAAGACCATACTGGAGGCCAAAGATGTCCGCGTTTGGTTTCCGGTAAAACGCGGTTTTTTTCGCCGCACAGTTGGATATGTCAAAGCCGTCGACGGGGTCTCGATCTGCGTTCGGGAAGGCGAGACCGTCGGCGTCGTCGGCGAATCGGGCTCGGGCAAAACAACGCTCGGCCTTGCCCTGCTTCGCCTCATTCGCTCGAAAGGCGCGATCGTCTATCTCGGGCGGCGCATCGACGCACTGAATTTTAAGGCGATGCGCCCTCTTAGGCGCGACATGCAGATCGTATTTCAAGATCCCTATGGCTCTCTCTCGCCGCGCCTGCCTATAGTCGAAATCGTTGCGGAAGGTCTTCGCGTGCAAAATAAGGGCCTTTCCGTAGAACGCCGGCGGGCGATCGTTGCCCAAGCTCTCGAAGACACCGGCCTCGACCCGGAAGCGATGGACCGCTATCCTCATGAATTTTCCGGCGGCCAGAGGCAGCGCATCGCAGTTGCGCGCGCCATCGTTCTCGAACCCAAATTTATTGTGCTCGATGAACCGACCTCGGCGCTCGATATGTCGGTGCAAGCACAGATCGTCGATCTGTTGCGCGATTTGCAAAAGTGGCGGCGCCTTGCTTACATGTTCATCAGCCATGATCTTAAGGTGGTGCGCGCGCTGGCCTCCGAAATCATCGTCATGCGCGAGGGCAAGGTCGTCGAATCGGGCCCCGCGCTCGAACTACTTGGCAAGCCGCAAAGCGCCTATACGCGCGCGCTTTTTGCGGCAGCCTTCGACATTAAGGCCGAGACTGGTGCGGGCCTGGGGCAATGATATTGGATAATGTTTCGGCCGGCTCTCATTAAAATCTCCGGTCGGGGACCCAAAAATCCCGCGCTTTAAGCGGCCAGATGGCGCCAATTTGCGCCGATGGCGGTGAGCCGGAGTTTAGCGGATTCGGAAAACTTCGGGGGTTAAAAATTTGGCCGTTTGGTGTCAGATGTTGTTGAATATTTTATTCATTACCGCCAATTGTGAAGGACGGGCGGAATGCTCAACGAGGCAGTAGCCGGGTGAGACGGGGGCCGTGGCAATATCATGATAACATCGGCGCTGATGAATGTCATGGTTGCAGCGGCACTTAAAGCCGGGCGCGGCTTGAAACGCGACTTCGGAGAGTTGGAAAATCTTCAGGTCTCGGTGAAGGGGCCCGGAGATTTCGTCTCTGCCGCGGACCGTAAGGCCGAAAAAATTCTCGTCGACGTTTTGAGCAAAGCCCGGCCCGGGTACGGCTTTGTGCTGGAGGAAAGCGGAACGATCGGCGGCACGGATAAGAGTCATACTTGGTTCATCGATCCGCTCGACGGGACGACAAATTTCCTGCATGGCCTGCCCATCTTCGCAATCTCGATCGCCCTTGCGCGCGAAAATCAGATCGTCGCCGGGCTCGTCCATAATCCAGCGACCGGCGACATTTATGTCGCCGAGAAAGGTCAAGGCGCGTTTCTCAACAACCGGCGGCTTCGTGTCGCGGCGCGGCGCGATCTGGCCGGCGCCTTAGTCGGCTGTGGTATTCCGCACATCGGCAAGGCCAAGACCCATCCGCAATTCATGGCCGAATTCGCCGCCGTTATGGCAAGGGTCAGCAATCTCCGCCGCCTTGGGGCCGCTGCCCTCGATCTTTGCTTTGTTGCCTCTGGCAGCTATGACGGTTTTTGGGAGCGGAATTTGCAAGCTTGGGACATTGCCGCCGGAATCATCATGGTTAAGGAGGCGGGAGGCTTCGTGACGGATGCAGATGGCGGCTCTGCCATGCTGGCCAATGGGTCGGTTTGCGCAGGTAATGAGATCATTCACCGCGATTTGCTGCAAGTGATTCAGGGCCTGCCCGCCACGAAATCCGGGCGGGCGGAATGATGGGAGGATGGCGTGTCTTCCCCGCTTGCGCCGCTGGACATGTCTCTATATATGCCTCGGCAATCGCCGTTTGCGAATTGGTTCAAAGCAAGACACGCCTGCCCATACCTTCGTTAGCTGAAGGTGTTGCTGGGAGCGTGTTTCAGCCCCTTGGTTTAAGAGGCTTTCTCCATTTGAGGGGGAGGTGCTTTAAGGGCGCGTAGCTCAGCGGGAGAGCACTACGTTGACATCGTAGGGGTCACAGGTTCAATCCCTGTCGCGCCCACCACCCCATGCCGGCCGAATGAACAGCCGCGGAAACGTTGACGACAGAAAATGATTTCTGGCCGTATATTTTCCGCCATTGCTGGCGCTACTCCTGGTCGCAGCGCCGGAACGTAGCGGGTTCGATCGATCCGTACTTGGAGAGTGATCCGTGAAAATTGGTACTTTGTATGCCCTGGTTCTCATCTTTGCGATAGTGGCCTCTCCCGCAGCAGCGCAAGACGTGTTCGATCGCGCCGAACGAATCATCGAGCAGCATCGTTTGTTGACGCCTAAAGCGCGAAGATGTTCGACGCTCGTCTTGCGCGACGACAGCGATGACCGCATTGGAAAGATTGGCGTTTATGAAAAGCATGACAAACAATGCGGCGGTGACCCGGATGTCGAACACCGATTATTCGATCTCGAAATCGAAATGAAAACCGGCAGAGCCAAATGGGACAAAAATCTGGAGATAGAAATGCGCCCCGTTCCTATGAGCAGGTGCACACACCTAAACCATCTTTGCCGTCACTGACTTCTCAGAATTCCTTAATCAGATCAGGGACAAATTTGGTACGCAACTCCAGCAAGCGATCGCCATAGAAGTTCGGCTAGCCTAGCCGTCCTATTCGATCAATGGTTGAAGCTCCTACGCTCCAGAATCAAACCGATAGAGATCAAACCTTTTCATGATTCCGATCAATGTTGCCGCGTAATTGGGATCGGTAGCATAGCCCGCTCTTTGAATTTCGACGGCGAAATTATTCGCTCGTGAAACGTTGTCCGAATTCGGATCGTTCGCTACACTCAGGGCTTTAGCGTAACGCTTGTTCACCACGAAAAAATTTGCATGATCTAGTATTGATTCTGCGAAGCTGTTGTACTTGCGGAAAGGTTGTGGCATCGTTACCGATTGACCGTGGATGACTTCACGCGTCGGCCTGGTCTCCGAGCCGGCAGGTCCTTCCCCCTTGATGCCAAAGAGGTTCTTTGCGTCACCGATCGTGTGTCTGCCCCACCCGGTCTCTACGATGGCTTGCGCCACCGTTACGGAGGCGGGCACATGAGTTGTTTTCATAGCATCGCGGGCGCCCTTCGCAACAAACTCGATGAATTGCGGATGGGTAAGCGAGGCTAAACTGTCTGGCTCACTTATGGGCCCCGCCGGCGCGGATGAGGTATCAAGAATGTCGCCTCCCACTCGCAGGATAAACAGCCTGGTCGAATCCAAAGCTTTTTGCAGCGCCCCGTCGATGTTCTCGAGCGCCGTCTGAGCATTGACGTCTTTAAGCAGGGACGAATAGCGAGTCACTATCCGATCTGGTTCCAATCCCTCACTCTTAAAATCCTCCGGAGAAACAGCGGCAATCAAGTCAGTGATGTTCTTGTTAGGATTGCGAATTCCGTCGCTCGCGGCTTTCGTACCTAAGATTTGCGCAAAATACAGCTGCGTCGCCGTAGGCTGATCCCCGAGCAAAGGTGCCAGCTTCTGCTGACAACTAACTGTCATCACCGAAAAAAGCGCGCATTGAAGACGCCAATCATTTATGTCGCCGGGAAGAAAATTAAGCTGAAATTCGGGCAGAGCGCTGTAGCAGGCCCATTCGCTTGGAGAAAGCGCAAATGGTCCAATATCGATGCCATTGGGAGCCGGCCCATCGGTTATGCGCGTGCGTGCTTCGGCGACGGACATGATGTAATGCGCGGTTGCGTCCCAAATAATGGCTTGACTCGCGCACTCGTCGGCAAACATCAACTTGTCCAATGGGCCAACAACGATGGTGTCCTTGCTTGGATCGACCGCCAACTTACTGACCCAGCCGACGTCGACCGGGTTATTTGCGATACCCAACAATCTGACCTGTATCCAGGGAGTCTTCTCATCAAGAATGTCGACTTTCGTCCCAGCTTTAGCAATGACACCTTTCGAATCCCCATCGGGAGCATCTAGCAAGGTGCGAGTCGAAAGCATGACCGCCATTGGTTCCTCCTTGGTGAAAATCCATCAAGCAATTTCGCGCTTGCGGGTTTGTCCTCAACACCCGCGGACCTACTGTGACCCTAAGAACGATTTGCCGACGGATTTGGCATTCTCGAAACCTTGTTTCTTGCAATCTCTGACTTCTTGGATGGCATTATCTAGCAAACTCATGTCACGGGGCGAAATTCCCTTGGTGACGATATCCGAACGGTCTTGTCCGGCACCGGAAAAGAAAGCGACAACCGCTTGACGCGTTGAATCGTCGAGATGACCCGTCGACGCTTGGCATAAGGCTGCCTGAATCTGTTTCACCTTTTCGATGGGAAGTCTCTTCTCAAAGCTGTTAATAGCTTCCGGATTCGGCGGCGGCGGCTCGGGCTTCGGCAGACGAGTGCTTGGCGACGGAAGCGGTGCAACAAATCGCGCCCGCGCTGGCGGAACAACAACCGAAGGAACGAACTTGGTAGGAACGAACTTGTTCTTGGAGCTGACGGAAAGGGAAACGTCTGACCCAGCGTGTCGAACGTCTGGCGTGAGCTGGGCAGTACTTACGTGTTCGACGAGCTTGGCCTCTATCGTTGGTGGCAGGCATAAATCGATGTA
>CAYWHF010000110.1:0-2293 GCA_964457695.1 uncultured Methylocapsa sp. | reverse complement strand
GAATGGCGTGATACGCCGCCGAAGGCGTGTTCAATGCCGCTCGTTTCAGTGCGATTCCGTCACGATAAGCTTCCTGCATCTGCCTGACGAAGCCATATGTCGTTGAAGGCGGGAGCTGATATAAGAAGCTCCCAGCAATCAAATCGGTGCCGGCCACCCCTAGCCCAAAGGCTTGAGCCACTATTGCAAGAGTGACTGAAGAGGCCTGGGTGACCCCCAATATAGCGCTTGTGGTCTGCCCGACTGCGCTAATCGACGACTTCACCAGCTCCCGATCACGATTGAGAAAAAAAAGATTGTCGAAATAGGTCCTGCATTGGTCGTCGACGTAATTGAACCCGCTTTCCGCGACGGCGTACCAGTTTCCCGGTTGCGATATGTCGACAGCGTTGTCCCTCGCCAGCGCATTGAGGATTAGCGAGGTATTATCGGCACTGGTTTGGACATCTGTTGCGTTTAGAACCGGATTTATCCCGCGCGGGCCATTTCCTCCAACAGCGCAAGACGCAAGGATCGGCGTGAGAATCAACGCAATAGGAATGAAGAATCGGTTTGCCATAACGGTGCCCCCCATTCATTTATTGGTAAGTTTTTCGTAAACGGCGATCTCACTCAATCCCAAACGATTGAAATCAGCTCTTTTCTGGTCGCTGTTACAATAATATCACGGTGACGTAGGCGCTTCGAATTTGACCGCTGCCATGGCGCACGGCAGGATCGCGGAGGTTGCTGATGATTGAAAGCAAAGGGGCGATGGCCCCGCTGGGAGACATGGACCTGGATGAGTTTCGCCGTGGCGGGTATCGCATCGTCGACTGGATTGCGGACTACCGGATGCATCCCGAACGCTACCCCGTCCTGTCCCGCTGCCAACCGGGCGAGATCGGCGCCCGACTTCCGATAGCAGCGCCATCGGAGGGGAAATCGATCGAATGCATTCTAAATGATTTCGAGCGCGTGATCCTGCCGGGAATTACGCATTGGAACCATCCCGCATTTTTCGCCTATTTCGGCATCACGGGCTCCGGCCCGGGGATTCTCGGCGAACTGCTCGCGTCCGCGCTCAATGTAAACGCCATGCTGTGGCGGACATCGCCAGCGGCGACCGAGCTGGAGGAGCGCGTGCTCGATTGGCTACGCGAAATGCTGGGGCTGCCCGCCGATTTTAAGGGTGTCATTGCCGACTGTGCGTCGACGGCGAGCCTGCTTGCGATTGCCGCGGCCAGGGATGCCGCAGCGCCCGAGATCCGCGCGCAGGGCATGGCGGGGCGCGGTATGCCGAAATTGCGGCTTTATACATCCGAGGAGGCGCATTCATCCATTGAGAAGGGAGCGATGATTCTGGGCATCGGCCAGGAAAACGTTCGCAAGATCGAAACTGATACTCGGTTTCGCATGTTACCCAGCGCCTTGGTGCAGGCGGTACGGAGCGATATCGCGGAGGGCTGCCGGCCATTCTGCGTGGTGGCGACGGTGGGAACAACCTCGACGACCAGCATTGATCCGATCGCGGAGATTGCGCCGATCTGCCGCGACTGCGGACTATGGTTGCACGTGGATGGCGCCTACGGAGGCCTAGCGGCAATCATTCCCGAAATGCGCTATGTCCTTGATGGCTGTCATGATGCCGACTCGATTGTTATCAATCCTCACAAGTGGCTATTCACACCGCTCGATTGCAGCGCATTGTATGTGCGTAATGCGGAGGCCTTTCAGCGCTCCTTCAGCCTCGTGCCGGAATATCTGAAAAGCCGCGAGGAGGGCGTCACAAACTATATGGACTGGGGCACCTGGCTAGGTCGTCGCTTCCGGGCGCTTAAGCTTTGGATGGTCATTAGCTACTTTGGACACGAAGGGCTCGCCGCGCGCATACGCCGGCACATCGACCTGGCCGAGAACTTGGTCCGGCGAATTGATGCGGACCCGGAGATCGAGCGGCTGGCACCGGCACCTTTCAGCACGGTGTGCTTTCGTTTCCGGCCGCATGTCTTGAAAGCGCAGTCGTACGACCCACACCAAACGCAAGTAGACGATGATTACTTGGACCGGCTCAACCAGGCGGTGCTCGATGCTGTCAATGCGAGCGGGGAAGCATTTTTGTCACACACCAAAATAAATGGACGATACGCGATTCGACTGGCCGTGGGCAACATTAGCAGCGAGCAGGCTGATGTCGACCGCGCATGGAAGTTGTTACGCAACGAGGCCTCGCGGCTGCATGACAAAATGCGCCGGGAGCGGTTCTCGGCGGGGAAGTTATGAGCCACAATAACGATTCGTGTCGCAGCGCCCT
>CAYWHF010000109.1:0-7690 GCA_964457695.1 uncultured Methylocapsa sp. | reverse complement strand
TGCATTGATGCTCGTTGCAACTGATGTCGGCCTTTGTGCCCGCCCGCGACGAAGGCCTGACGCAGGGGCATGGCAGTTGTTGAGGGACGACAATGCTGAGGGACGATAGGACTGAGGGAAGCGGTCGGCGGCCTGCCTCCCGGAACGTGCTCGGTGAACCGCTTGAAATCTGCTCAACAAAGCCGATGACTGGTTTCTATCGGGACGGCTGCTGTAATACCGGGCCGGAGGACTTTGCCAGTCACACGGTCTGCGCCGTTATGACTTCAGCCTTTCTCGAGTTTTCCAAATCGCGCGGTAACGATCTTTCGACTCCCATGCCGGAATTCGGCTTTCCAGGGTTGAAACCCGGTGACCGGTGGTGCTTATGTGCGACTCGCTGGCAGGAAGCGCTCGAGGCAAAAAAAGCCCCCCGTGTGGTCCTGCGCGCCTCTCATGAGGCTGCTCTGGCGAACTGCTCCCTCGCCGATCTCAAACGCTTCGCAGTGGACCTGGCGTGAGACCGCCGGCGCAATACGTCTTTGGCGGCGGCGTTACCGAGCGGGATCAGCGCCGGTCGTCAGGCGGCCGATTTTGTCGGTATTCAACTCGGTGAACCATATATTGCCGTCGGGCCCCTGCCTGATGCGGTGCATCACCGTGTCGTTTGACGGCGTCTGGTAGTAGGTGATCGGCACCCCGGACGGGTCCCCAGCGGGCGCGGTTGCGATCGCCTTGTCGACTTTGATGACATGGTCAGTGTCGCCGAAGTAGTTCTTCTGTGTCGCGTACATCTGCGTCCACAGATTGCCGTTGCGGTCGAAGGCGAGCCCGGCCAGGACCACCCTCTTGCCAGCGAGCGGGATCGGGTACTCGGTGATGTGCCCGTCCATGTCGATGCGCGCGACATTGTTGCCGGCTTCCTCGCTGAACCACATCGATCGCCCGTCGGGTCCCGGCACGATTGCGATCGGGCGGCTGTTCCGCGTCGGAATCGTGAACTCGGTGATCTCGCCTTCGGGTTTCACCCGCAGGATCTTGTTGCCGACCAGCTCGGTGCCCCACATGTTGCCGTCGGGCCCCGCCTCCAGATAGATCGGCACGCTGCCGATCGTTTCCAGCGCAAAATGCGATACGATGCCGCCGGGGTCGATCTTGCCGATAGTGCCGGTCCGCTTTCCGGTGAACCAGATCGTCTTGCCGTCGGGCCCGAAAGCGATACCGTGCGGCGCGGGATTGATCGGCTGTTCGGCGCCGGCACAGCGCAGCATCACGTCGACCTTCTCGGCGATTTTGCCGTTGCCGTCGATCCGCACGATCAGCCCGGCCATTTCGAGCGAGACCCACAACCGCCCTTCCCTGTCGAATGCCATGCCGTGCGGGCCGCTGTCCTTGTTCTTGTCGATCTTCATGTCGAAGTATTCGCGGGTGCCGTCGAGCTTCACCCGAGCGATTTGATCCTGGTTCTGGCCGGTGACCCAAAACTCGCCGCCGTTGTTCTCATAGGCCGCTAGCTCGTGCGTCGATTGGCGCACCCCGCCTGGCCAATCCAACGCGAATTCGGTGATCGTGCCGGGCGCCTCGGCTGCCACCACGGCGCCGGCCGACAACAACAGCAGCACGGCAGAAGCGATCAGGCGCATGCCGTTGTCGCGCTTTATCCGGCATTCCCCGGGTTCGCGTGACTTTTCGCCCATTGGCGCCCCCTCGCAACGGCATTCGATCGCATCCGATATTGCAGAGATATTCGCAGAAAAGTTGGGTGCGTCAAGTCATCGGGTCCGGTCGAGGCCATCCCTTGTAGCGCCGCCCGCTCCTCGGCTCTCGGCGCTATGAAGGGCGCGCGTCGCGAGTTCTTGGTCCCACCAGCCACACCGCTCGCCGGGAGTTCATCGCGTTTTAGGAGCGGCGGTCCAGAAAAAATTTCATTAGAGACTTGCGCTCAATGAAATGGCCCGGAACGGCGATCGTTCCGGGCCGAAACCGTGGTTGGACTTCGGCTTAATATTTCGCGACGACCGCCGGTACTTCGAAGCCGGTGAAGCGATAGTTTAACCCAATGGTTGTGATCCAGCCGTTGCGCCTGACGTCAGCGTTGGGGACCGAGACCGGGATGGCCCCCGTTGGCCCGGCCAGAAGGCCGAAGGAGTAGTGGCTGGAACCAAGGTTGAAGTAGTTTGTTTCCGCCTTGACCGACCAATTTTCGGTCAGCCCAAGTTCTGTGCCGCCGCCGACTGTCCAACCCGCATCGGTTCGGGTCGTGCCTTGCACCGGGCAACCGGGGTTCAGGAGTCCACCCGTGGTGATGACGAATGGGGTTTGCATGGCATCGGTGTCGCAGCGGCCTTGCGCCCTGAATTCGCCGATCGCCAAGCCGGCTTTGCCATACCACAAGACCCGGTCCCAATAGGCGTAACCGACCCGGCCCGTCACGGTGTAGAGCGAATTCACGTCGATTTCGCAGTTGAAAAAGAAATTCGGGCAGGCCCTGGCTCCATGCCCATTGGTCCAGCCGGCACCGCCTTCGACTCCGAAGACCCATTTGTCATATTGATAATTGTAGCCAACCTGGCCGCCGGCGAGAATTCCGGCGAAGCGGGGATAGGTCTTGGACCCGTCGAGGAAGGTCCAGTTGGTATAGCCCCAATCAATGCCGAGCTGCGGACCGAGATAGAAGCCCGTCCAATTATAGACGGCGGGGACAACAGGCGTGCCAAGGACCTCGGCGCTGCGGCCGGTGATGACCGGGTGAGCCGGGTTCAATTGATAGCGCAGGCCGCCATTCAGGCTCCAGCCGTCGATATGGTCTCCCGTCCGATAATCGGCGCGCACATAGCCAAGCCAGCCGGTGTTTGGGATGACGGCGACGACGCCGAGGCCAAATTGGCCATAGTTCCCGATGTTGGTGGCGGAGAGTCTGCCCCCGAGGGTGCATGGAACGGTAGCGCCGTTAAAGCCAACACAATTAAAGCGTCCTGTGGTTGGGTTTATTGCCGCTATGGGACCAGTACTGGTTGCATTGACGAAGATCGACCCGCTGTTATTGCCCTGGAATTCCCGAAAGCCGCTGATTGTGGCGAAAGGCTGGAGAATCCAGTTGTCCGTGATAATGCTTGTTCCGACCCGCAAACTCACGCGTCCGAGAGCGCTGTAGATATTGTTGATCGAAACCGTGCCGGGCACAGACAGATTCACTGCAGCCCCCGGTAGAACCGGCTGAAGCAACAAGGTGCCGGCGGTATTAAACGGATCGACCCACACCTTTGACCAAAGGAATCCGGCGGACGGCTCAATGAACCAATTGTCTGGCAAGCCGTAATTGTAACCGACATTGCCGTTTACCGAAAAACCGCGGGCGTCGACATCCTGGCCGAACAAGCCATTGGAGGGGTCCGTAAGCCTATTCTGATAGTAAGTCCACCGTGCCTGACCGTCGACGAAAAATCCGCCTTTGGTGGCGGCCGCATAAATCCCGACGAACGGGATCTGCAAATTATCCTGGAAGTTTCCGCCGGTGGAAAAATCATTGGCGTCGGTACCCACGTAACCGAGCGTCGAACCTGCATGGAGATTCCAGCCATCGACATTCAATTGGGAAACGTCCGTGCCGACCTGTACGCCGCCGAAATTGAGCTTTGTCGTTGTATTGCACGTAATGTTGCCGGTGAGCGGGGTCCCGCCAAATGTGTATGACGAGGTCGACTTGCTCTTGAAGTCGGTCTGGCCGCCGATGCCGCGGGCCCAGACGCCGCCGCCCAGTTGATTGGGATCCGGGTTAGACGGGCTACCGATAAAGGCCGTAGACTGCGTGAGGAAGGCGGTATTGGCAACGTTAATCGCCGAGACCAGGGTGTTGATTCCCCCGCCCGAGGCAAAGGGCACAGCACCAAGGCCTGCAAAATTGTTGAAGGCGGCCGTTTGACCGGTCGAGACGCATGGGCCCTGGACTAATGACTGCGCCGCCGCGGGGGCAACGGGCAGCGCCAGCGCGGCGGCAAAACCGGCCAGAATCACGCCGGTGTGAGCTCGTCTTTTTACAATCCCGCTCAGGGGAGCAAAGTTCGCGTCGATTTTTTGCTTAACCATTGTTTCACCCCCGGCCTCTATCTCTGGCGAAATCCGGACCTAAAAACTGTCACGTCCGCGAGCCTAGCGCCGGAATCCCAAAAAGTCTGTGTCCCGAAGGCAACAGTGCACCGGGAAATGCATCCGCGAGCATCCGGAGAGAGAAAGGACCGCAAATTTCACGTGTATGCGCAAGGTCACAGAGCTCGAACAAAATGAATGGGCTATTGCAACGAAAGTCTGCCCAAATTGTTATGAATTGATTCCGGCTGAAGAAGGTGCCTGAAGGCTGGGAATAGGTTTGGATCGAGAATATGTGAGGACGTTGCAAAGTCGCAACGGTGGGCAAGTACGGACAACAATCTGCGTCTTCGGAACGCAACCTTAACGCGAAAACAACTTGCCCAAAGGTTGCCGTTGTAGCAGAATAGGCAGTTAGTGGCCGGGAGCCTGGCACGAATTGGGGTATCCGCGTGTAATCGAGCTTTGCGGATAATCTAAAGAGCGGTCCCTGGTATATTGGTTCGCGTTAAAAAGCTTTCCGGTTAGTCGATTTGCGAGGTACCCCTGTATGCGCCACACGAAACTCTTTCTCGCCGCCGCGGCGGTGTTGGCCGGGTCCGTCTCCACGGTTTGGGCGGACTCTCCCATGGCGATAAATTACGTAGATGTTTCCCTGCCTGCCATCAGCTCTTCACCGATTACGGCGCCGTCCAGCGACACGGCCGCGCCCACGCTTGTGCCTTTATCACCGGTCGTCGAGATCGCTTACAAGTCGAAGGACCAGCCGGAGGCGCTGGCGGCGGACCCCAGCCCGTCCGTGTCCCGGCTGGGCGTATTGCCCGTCCGACCAACCGCTCAACATGCGCGGGCCCATTCTTGTTACGCGCAGAAGTATCGCCCGGCGCGGGTCGCGAAACGCGCCGGTCAGGCGCAATTGGCGCCGCTTCGCGGCGCGCTGAGGCGCGGGGGTGCACCGAGCGCGGCGCAGTGCAGCCATTGTTGGACGGTCGTGCTTCTCGGCGTTGGCTATTAGGGTATTTTTGATACCCTCGTAGCGGCGGCGTACGTAGTTTTACTTCCCAGTGTCGACTTCGACGACGGGTGTCACGCGATCGCCGTCTCTCAAAAACGCCCCAGCGCGCGAGACGACCATGTCGCCTTCCGCGAGGCCTTGACGGATCTCGATGTTCCCTTCGGACCGCAGACCGGTCGTAACAAACTGGGACTCTATTTTCTCGTCGCGGACCACTTGCACAACGGCGCCATCCTCGCTGTATAGCAACGCCGATAAGGGAACGGCGACGGCGTCGCATCTCTGTTCGGAGGTTATAAAGGCCTTGCCCAGCATGCCGGCTTTCAGCCGCTCATCGTCGCCGGTCGAGAGGCGGATTTCGCCCAATTGTGTCATTGAATCCACCGTGTTGGAAATAAATCTTACTTTTCCCGGCAATTCTCCTATCCCCACAACCTTGATCCTTGCCGGAAGGCCAGGGAACAGCTTGGACAGATATTTTGTCGGGATCTGTGCCGACAATTCTAACTCGCCGCCAGCAATAATCTGGAAAAGCGGCTGCGTTCTGGCCGAAGCAAAGGTTCCGATTACGGCGTTCGAAGTGCGAATAATACCTGCAACCGGAGCTTGAACGGTAATCGGATTCCCTTGAGTCTCGGCACTCATGAGTTGTGCGAGCGCCTGTCCAGCGTTTACTTTGGCTCCTGGTTCGACGAGAACCTTGTATATCTGAAAGCCTTCCCGGTCCGGATAGACAAGAACTTCTTGTTTCGGAACGAGCGCGCCGGTGATCTCCGTTATATCGTCAAAGCAGCTTTTCTTCGCGATTGCCACGCTCACGACCGCGCCTTTCGTAACCTTAAGGCTGGTCGGGCTGCCCGCAAATAATTGTGAGGGTTCAATTAAAAACAGGCTCGGTGGCAGAACTACAAGGGCCCGGAAAAATTTGCTAAGCCGTACTTTAGTGTTAGTACATTCCACCACGTCTTTCGCCTCAATGCCCATTTTCTTCGGGCTCCTTCGATGATTCGATGCCCTATTCATGCAAACACTCAAGATATTGGCAAAATCTGGAAGAGCCTGGGCGCCTACTCGCAACGCCGTAGGTTTGGAGCTGTTGCCGGTTCATTTGCTAGTGGCTGCGGGTGGAGGCGAACAGAGCTGGCGCTTGCACCGGCGAGTCGTCTCGCCAAGCAAGGATCTCAAAGGCCGACATAGGTCTGTTGAAGCCCTTAAGGTTCAGTTCGCCAATCGGTGCCGCGTCGACCCATCGTTTAACAACGCCGAACGCTCTTTGGCTAATCACGATCTGGCCTGCCTTTGCCTCGTCGCAAAGCCGCGACGCAAGATTGGTCACGCTCCCCACAGCCGCATATTCCAGGCGGCGGTCAAATCCAACTTGCCCAAGGGTGGCGTAACCGAGAGCAATTCCTATTCCAAACCCGAGCCGGTGTCCCCGGCTGCGCCAGTTCTCCGAAAGCCTGCCGACGCTGTCCCGCATTTCCACGGCCATTCGGACGGCGCGCTGTGTATGATCCGGAAACGGAATTGGATCGTTGAATAGAATTAAAATGCCGTCCCCGGCAAAACGATCCAATGTGCCTTCATAATGGAAAATGATCTCTCCCAATGCGGCGTGATATTCGCGAAGCACCCGCATGACTTCTTCAGGCTCTGCACTCTCCGTAAACGCCGTAAATCCTCTCAGATCGCAGAACACCACCGTGACCTCCCGGCGGTGGCTCGCGAGCAGCGACGCATTGTCATCGGAGGACGCAATCACTTGCGCCAATTGAGGCGCCAGGAACCGTTGCAGACGACTGATCCGCTCGATTTCCGTCAATTGCGTCGCCACCCGTTCTTCCAGCAAATGGTTCCAAGACTCCAACTGCTCGGTCTGCTCTTTGAGCTTGTCTGCTTGGCTCTGAACCGTATCGTGCGCTTTCGCCAGCTCGCGGCCTTTTTGATCGATTTCGTGGAATAGCCTGGCATTCTGAATCGCCAGAACCGACTGGTGGGCAAAGGTCTGCATCGATCCAATCGTATTCGATGGCAATGCCCCGGCAGCCTTGCTTTGCACGACCAGCGCGCCAAGAACCTCCTCCTGACCCGCCAAGGGAACCACAAGGATGGAGTTTGCGCCGGCGAGGAGCGGCAAGCTCTTTAACGAATAGCCGGTTGCCTTTCGCAAATCCGGAATGAAAATTGGTTCTCGCTTTCTAACGGCGATACTCATGAGGCTGCCGTTGTCGTCGAGCCGGACGAAACGCTCGGCATCCACGAGGGACTGCTCGATTCCACAAGCTTGCGCGATTTCAAAGATCCCCTTGGAGCTATCGTAGCAATACATGACCCCAGCGTCAGCTTGCGTGATCTTGACTGCGTTGGTGACGCTCGTAGCCAGAACCGCATCGAGGTCGAGCGAGGAGTTTATGGCACGCCCGGTCTCCTCCAGCACCTTCAGTTCGCTCACTGTCTGGGCGAGGTCGCGCGTGCGCTCCTCGACTTTTTGCTCCAGGCGCCCGTAGGATTCTTGGAGCTGACTCGCCATCCGGTTGAAATAGTCGGCGAGTTCTTCCACCTCGTCTCCTGTCCGCACCTCGATACGGTGACCGAATTCATTTGCACCGA
>CAYWHF010000108.1:0-7732 GCA_964457695.1 uncultured Methylocapsa sp. | reverse complement strand
AATTCATGGGCGGTCATGGCACGACCCTTGGCGGGATGATCGTCGACAGCGGTTCGTTCCCTTGGAAAGATCATGCCGCGCTGTTTCCAATGTTCAACGTGCCGGACGACTCCTATAACGGGCTCGTCTATGTCGATCATTTTGGCCGGAGCGCATACATCGCCCGGGCGCGCAGCGTCTATCAGCGCACAACAGGGGCCGTGCTCGCGCCTTTCAATGCGTTTCTTATCCTGCAAGGCCTCGAAACGCTTGCGCTTCGCATTGAGCGCCATGTGGAAAATGCGCGCAATGTCGCCGAATTCCTTCGCGCCGACAAGCGAGTCGATTGGGTGAATTATGCCGGCTTCACCGATAATCCCTACCATCTGCTCGCGAAGAAATACACCGGCGGGCGGGCAACGTCTTTGCTGACATTCGGCATCAAGGGTGGCCTTACTGCCGGCAAGAAATTTTACGATTCGCTAAAGCTGTTCAAACGGCTGGTCAACATCGGCGACGTCAAGTCGCTTGCCTGCCATCCCGCCTCGACGACCCATCGTCAAATGTCTCCGCAAGAACAGGCGAAGGCGGGCGTGGCTCCAGAGATGATTAGGCTCAGCGTTGGTATCGAGCACATCGACGACATTATCGAAGATCTCGATCAAGCCCTGGGTCATGGGGTTGCACGGGCGAAAGGCGTTTCTTCTACGCCCGCGTTGGCGAACGAACGGCAGAAGTGCGATGCAACCAAGCGCTAACCGTCAAACCGTTATTGGCGCAGATGGTGCCTCGTTGCACGCGATCGATACCGTGCTTTCGGACACGCACAACGACGCTATCGACATTGCGTTCGTCAACAATATGCCTGATCAGGCGGTGAAGGCAACCGAGGAGCAATTCACGCGGCTCATCGAGGCTGGAGCTGGCGAACTGCCGGTCCGGTTGCAGTGCTATACGCTTCCCGGCGTGCCGCGCGGCGACGAGATTCGCCGCTATCTCCTGCAAACACACGATGATATTGACGGGCTCTATTTGCGCGGCGCCGATGCGCTGATTGTAACAGGGACCGAGCCGCGTGCGGCGTCATTGACGGACGAGCCCTATTGGGCGGAGTTCGCGCGTTTGGTCGATTGGGCGCGCGGTCATACCTTCGCGAGCATCTGGTCATGTCTCGCGGCGCATGCCGTCGTCCAGTACCTCGATGGTATCGCGCGCCGGAAGGCCACGAAGAAATTCAGCGGCATCTATTCCTTCAAAACAAATGGCGGCGACTGGTCGATGCGCAGAGCGGGGCCGCAAGTTTTGGTGCCGCATTCGCGCTACAACGGGATCTCTCGCGACGATCTCGAGCGATGCGGATACAATGTCTCCGCGTGGTCCGAGTCTGCCGGCGTAGATACATTTTGGCGCCGCGAACCGAGTTACTTCATGTTCCTGCAAGGACACCCGGAATATAACGCGGACACATTATCGCGGGAGTACCGCCGCGACGTCATCCGGTTTCTCAATGGCGAGCGGGATACATATCCGCAAATTCCGGATAATTATTTTTCTCCACGAACCCAATCCCGCCTCGAAAGTGTGAAAGAGCGCGCACTCGCACAGGGATATTCCGGATGTGAGGCTGCGTTAAATGAGATTTTGTTCGGCGAAATTTTGGACTTGCGATGGTCTGACCATGCGGCGCAACTCTATCGCAACTGGCTGGACGTTGTCGCGCGGGAGAAGAACCGCACAGCCTCGCAAGGTGTGGTGAAATGAAACCGGCTCGGCGATTTTTCATTCAACTATCTTTCGCTCTTGTGGACGACATTTGCTCGTCATTCGCGGCACTGAGGTTAACGGACCATTTGCATCGAGGTCAACATCAATGATGGACATTCCCAATCGTACCGCTCAACAACGCATCGAAACTATCGTTCGCACATTCGTTACGAGCGTCTCGACCGATCGCGTTATCGCGCCGGATGAGAATCTCGTGCAATTGGGCCTTACATCGATGGACATGGTTAACCTCTTGCTCGCGGTCGAGGCGGAATTTGACGTGACGGTTCCGGGCACGAACCTCAATCCCGCGCATTTTCGTTCTATCATGGGTATCGAGCGGCTGGTGATGGAACTGACGCCGTGAGGCCGGGAATATTCAGGGATATGCGACCGCTTTTGGCTTATTGCCGCTCTCCTCTTCCGGATCGATTGCGCAGGCACACAAAACATATGGACGGCAGCACGGAATCGTGGCAACCATGGAATCATTGGTCAGTCTCCCAATGAAATGTGACGTTTATTTATAAATAGACTTAAGTTATTCCAATATTCTTTAATATCAACGCACGAAGAGTTATTTTATACTCAGGGAAGATCGAACCTATTTTCATTGAACGAGGCATATTATGGCAGTTCCCGGTCAACAAACGACGACACGATGCGCGGACGAAAATATTACCCGCGCTTCTATCGGTGCCGCCACGCCAGATGATCTGCAGGCGCGAACCAACGCCGCGGTAGCCGTGGCCAAGCGCAATGCCGAAATTACCGATCGCGACGGGCGTTTTCCGAAAGAGGCTTTCGACGAATTGCGCGCGCAGCGGCTTCTCGGACTTCTCCTGCCTCGGGATTGCGGGGGCGAAGCCGCAGCCATCTCCGACGTTGCGCAGATATGCTACGCGCTCGGACGCGTATGTTCGTCGACCGCCATGATATTCGCCATGCATCAGGCAAGCGTCGCGTGCATCGTCCGTCACGCCAACAAGAGTTCGAAGTTTGATAGCTATATACGTAAAATTGGTAAAGAGCAGATACTGATCGCGTCTTCGACAACCGAAGGCCAGAGCGGCGCGAATCTGCGTTCAAGCACATCGCCGATCGTCTGGAGCGGCGATCGCATTTCTTTAAGCCGTGCCGCGACGGTCATATCCTACGGCAAGGACGCAGATGCGATCGTTTCGACCGCGCGCAAGTCAGAAGATTCAGTGCCGACCGACCAGGTGCTGGCCTTGTTCTTTAAGAATGACTATCGGCTGGAGCGCACCGGGACGTGGGACGCGCTTGGTATGCGCGGAACTTGCAGCGAGGGATTTCAACTCGAGGCGGCAGCAGACCGCGAGCAGGTCCTGAGCGAACCTTACGAGCGAATTCATCGCCACACGATGGTGCCGGTCACGCATTTGCTTTGGGGAGCATGCTGGGCCGGCGTTGCCGCCGGCGCCGTGGAACGTGCACAGATGTTCGTCAGAACGGTTGCGCGCGCCGCAAAGGGAACGCTGCCGCCGGGCGCCCCCATCGCGACGCAGGCCTCGCTATCCTTAATGACCTTGTGTAATCTCCTTGACTCGGCGCTCGCCGATTTTGCCCGGCGTGCCGGCGATGCGAATGCTTTGGAGGATGTCGGGTTCCAGACATCGCTGAATCTCCTCAAGGTAAGCGCGTCCGAATTGTCTATCTCTACCGTGATGCAAGCCTTCAATGCATGCGGTATCGCGGGCTATCGCAACGATAGCGAATTCACGATCGGCCGCTGCTTACGGGACATACTGTCCTCGTCCATCATGATTAACAATAATCGCATTCTCACCAACGTCGCGCCGGCAGCTCTGGTTGGCGGCGTGCCGGAGCGGTTGGGGCGGCGATGAATTTCGCGAGTCACGAAGGATCGAAAGGATGCCCTGTGACATGAGTATCGCAGTCAGAGGCTCGTTAAATGCAAAGGATAAGGAAACTGCGATCCTTGAGTCGCTCTTTCGTCCGCTTGGCGTGGACGGTGTCCTTGCCCGCACGGGGCGCTACGAAGACGTGATCGACGGCTTGCAGCGCCTGTTGACGCGGCATCGGCCGTACGAGGCGGAAGTATTCCGCTTTCCTCCATTGATGAGCCGCAGTCAACTCGAGACCTCGGGTTATCTCAACAGCTTTCCGCAGCTGCTCGGTTGCGTATGTTGCCTGCACGGCCAGGAAAAGGACATTCTGTCGGCTGTCGATCGCGCCAAAAAGGGCGGCGACTGGACGCGCGAGGCGACATCCGCGGATCTCGTGCTCACTCCGGCCGCCTGCTACCCTGTCTATCCGATCGCGGCTTCCCGGGGCCCCGTGCCGGCGAACGGCTATGTGTTCGACGTCGCCGCCGATTGCTTTCGTCATGAGCCGTCGCGGCATATCGACAGGATGCAATCCTTCCGGATGCGCGAATATGTCCGTATCGGAACACCGGACGAGGTCGTCGGCTTCCGGCAAAATTGGATCGAGCGCGCCAAAGGAATAGCAGACCAGCTTCGCCTGCCGCACAGGATAGATTTTGCGAGCGACCCTTTCTTTGGACGCACGGGACAATTGTTAGCAGCTAATCAAATCGATCAGGCGCTCAAATACGAGCTTTTGATCCCGGTGCGTTCGGACGAGCAGCCGACGGCTTGCATGAGCTTCAATTATCATCGCGACTATTTTGGCATGACATGGGGCCTCAGCGACGCAGATGGCAATGCCGCGCATACAGGTTGCGCCGCCTTCGGTATAGACCGTCTCGCGGTCGCGCTGTTTGCGATACATGGTCTCGAAACGTCGATTTGGCCGGCTAAGGTCCGGGAAGCGCTTGAGTTCCACTAGAGCTGAGTACACGAGCCATCCACGGCGCCGTAGCCTTCGGGAGCTTTTGGATGAACGGCATGAGCATCGTTGGTGCGATCGAATTTTTAACCGGGAACGAGCACTCTGTTGTCTCGGATCCCAACCGCTAAATATGGCTCCATGGTACTGCCCTCGCCGAGGATGCGATGACCGTTTCCGCTGCTGCGCCCCGCAATGTTTCGCAAACTTGGACCTTCTTCGACGGTTCTTGGCGAGAGGGTAATGAGGCGATTCTGGGACCGCGCACGCATGGCGCCTGGCTTGGGTCGATGGTGTTTGACGGTGCGCGGGCTTTCGAAGGCGTGACGCCGGATCTTGATCTCCATTTGCGGCGCGTCAATCGGTCTGCTGCCTATATGCTCCTTGATCCTGTGGTGACGGAGGGCGAGTGGCTGGACCTTGTAGAAGCTGGATTGCGGCGCTTTCCCCACGATGCGCAACTCTATATCCGGCCCATGTATTGGGCCGAAGAAGGATCGGGTGGCGGCGTAAGGTTTGATCCGTCTTCGACCAACTGGTGCCTCACGATCTATGAAGCTCCGATGCCGGAGCCCCGGGGCGGTCCCATTACCTTATCGCCCTTCCGGCGTCCGACGGAAGAGACGGCACCTTGCCGTGCGAAGGCGAGTTGCCATTATGCAAATGGTTCGCGCGCTTTAATTGAGGCGGCAAAGCGGGGATACGACAATTGCCTGATGCTCGACATGCTTGGCAATGTCGCGGAATTCGCTAACGCCAACGCTTTCATGATCAAGGATGGCGTCGTCTTCACACCAGTGCCAAATGGAACCTTCCTCGACGGCGTAACGCGTCAGCGTGTCATCGGTCTTCTGCGCGGCGCGGGCGTGAGCGTCGTTGAAACAACTTTGAGCTACGGCGATTTCAAACGCGCGGACGAGATTTTCTCTACCGGCAATTTTCAAAAGGTCGCACCGGTGACACGTATCGACGAGCGGCCTCTGCCGCAAGGTCCCGTCTACAAAATGGCGCGGGCGCTCTATTGGGAATTCGCACATGACGCGCCGAGCGCGCCGCCAGCGCGCATCCTATGCACTCATTCCTAAGCGCGCGTTGCCTGGACTGGCGGGAATATATTTTCGTGATCGCGGGCGCAGATATTTTAAGGGACCTGAAAGGCCGCGCATCGGCGACCTTACTTCGGAAGGCGTGTTGTTCGATTTTTGACCCTTCCCAATGTGGCAAAAAGGCCTAAGCAAGCAAAGTAAAGGCATGGAACCGACGCTTCTCAAAACAACAGCAGCGCAAGCCTTGGTCGATCAATTGATCGTCAATGGCATCGACCATGTCTTTTGCGTTCCAGGCGAAAGTTTTCTTTCGGTTCTCGATGCCGTTTTCGAAAGAAAATTGCAGCTTACGGTTTGCCGTAACGAAGCAGGCGCCGCCATGATGGCGGATGCCTATGGCAAGGCAACAGGCAAGCCAGGCATATGTTTCGTCACCCGCGGCCCCGGCGCGGCGAACGCTTTTCCTGGCGTTCATATCGCGCAGCACGATTCGACGCCGCTGATCTTATTTGTCGGCCAGATCGAGCGCTCCCTCAGGGAGCGCGGCGCTTTTCAAGAGGTCGATTATCGCGCCATGTTCGGCGGGCAAACGAAATGGACGGCTGAAATCGATGACTCGTCGCGGATGGTTGAATTTGTCTCCCGCGCCTTTCGCACCGCCCGCTCGGGACGTCCGGGTCCCGTCGTTCTTTCCTTGCCGCAGGACATGCTCCAAGAATCTGTGCCCTGCGTAAGCGCACCGGGTTATTGCACCGTGGAGACATATCCCGGCGCGGACAATATGCGCCAGCTTGGCTCCTTGATCGAGGAGGCCAAACGCCCGATTTTTATTCTGGGCGGCACACGTTGGGACGAGGAATCGAGCCGAGCGTTGCAAGACTTCGCCCAGGCATTCGATATGCCCGTTGCCACGAGCTATCGCCGGTTGCCGCTATTCGATGCCCTGCACCTCTGTTACGCCGGCGATCTCGGACTGAATGCCAATCCCAAACTCGTGCAACGGGTAAAGGACAGCGATCTCATCGTTCTTGTCGGGGGGCGGCTCGGAGAAATTCCATCGCAGGGCTACCGGTTGCTCGACATTCCGATACCGCGGATGACCTTTGTGCATGTTTATCCGCATGCCGAGGAGATCGGACGGGTCTATGCGCCGGATCTTGCCATCCACGCCTCGCCGCGGCCTTTTGCAGCGGCGCTAAAGGAACTGCGCGCGCCAGCGGCGATCCCCTGGCATGAGCAGACAAAAGCCGCGCACGACGATTATCTTTCATTCTCTTCGACCGTTACGCCCTCGGCCGACGTCGATCTTGCAGAGGTCATGATCTGGCTGCGCGACAATTGCCCGCCGAAAGCGATCGTCTGCAACGGCGCCGGCAATTACGCCTCCTGGATTCATCGCTACTTCCGGTTTCGCCACTTCGGAACGCACATAGCTCCAACCTCCGCTAGCATGGGTTATGGCGTTCCGGCGGCGGTCGCGATGCAGCGGCTCTATCCGGATCGAACCGTCATTTCAATGAACGGCAGTGGCGATTTTCTGATTGACGGACAGGAATTCGCAACTGCCGTGCAATATGGCCTGCCGATTATCGTGATCGTCTGCGACAACGCGAGCTACGGCACGATCCGGATGCACCAAGAGCGCCATTTTCCGGCACGCGTGATCGGTACCGACTTACAAAATCCCGATTTCGCAGCCTATGCGCGCGCCTTCGGCGGCTTCGGCGCGATGATCGAACAAACGCGGGATTTTCCGGCAGCCTTCGAGGCGGCACGCTGCTCGAAGCAACCGGCAATCATTCACGTCAAGATCGATCCGGATAGGATTACGCCGGCAGCAACGCTTACCGATATCCGGCGCAATGCATTGAAACAGCGCCAGCAATAAAGAGGACCACGCAGTGAACTCTATACGTTCAACGATACTCTCGCAGTTCCAACAAGTTGCGGCGGAACTGAAGAAAAAACTAGCGCCTCTCGACGACGACTTTGCACTGTTGGATTCGGGGCTCGACTCTTGGTGTTTCGAGATCCTTCTCGCGAGTGTCGCAGACGAAGGCCGGAATAATTCCGTTAACGGTTTCCGAGATGGTTGTTACTCTGTTATA
>CAYWHF010000107.1:0-7754 GCA_964457695.1 uncultured Methylocapsa sp. | reverse complement strand
GCGATCGCCTTCAAGCACCCAAGCAACGCTTTGCTTCGGATGCACTGTCTCGGCCTTCATCCCTTTCAGTTCGACAATCCGGCCGCGCAGCATCGGCACAAATTCTGCAGCGCCATCCGGCGCTGCTTCTTTGAGGAAATGGGCAAATTCTTGGGATTGGGCGTTGGGTACATCGAGGAAAAAAAAGCTTGGCGTCTTGCCGGCGATCGACTGATGCAGCTCCGCCCTTATATTGCCGTCGATCAGCGTCAGTGCGACGAGTAGCGCAAGGCCGAGGCCGAGAGACAGCACCACGGAAGGGGTGAGCGCGCCAGGCCGGCAAATATTGCCGATCGCAAGCCGCAGCGCCACGCTGCGCGCATGCGGGAGTCTTTTGGCGCCCGCGGTGATCAAGAAAGCAGCGCCCCGCAGCAGGGCAAAAGCAGCAAGAGTCGCGCCGATATAGATCCACACCAGCACAGGGTCAGCCGCAAAAGCGAAAATCGCGCTCACAAGACATAGCGCCGCGGCAAAAACCAGCAGAATGTAACGCGCGCGGGGCCGCGTTTGTTCCTGCTCAATTTGGCCGCGAAACAGCGCCTGAACCGGAATGTCATGCGCGCGGCCAAGCGGTCCCGCCGAGAATGCAAGCGCAGTCAGAAGACCGTATAAAAGACCCTTCCCGATTGCCGAAGGATAAATCGCTGGCGCAACCGGAAAGGGAAAGAACGGTCCCAAAGAGGACGTGATGACAAAAGGCAAAGCAGCGCCAATCGCCGCGCCGGTCACCGCCCCTAAGCTCGCGACAAGCATCGTTTGTGTGAGCACGAGAGCAAAGACCGTGGAGCCTGTCGCGCCGAGCGATTTTAAAGTCGCGATCGTTTCCCGCTTGCGTTCGACAAAACCGTGGATCGCATTGGCAACGCCAACCCCACCGACAATGAGCGAGGTAAGCCCGACAAGGGTCAAAAACTCGGTGAACCGCTCGAGATTGCGCGAGAACTGCGGCGAGATGTTTTTGCGTGTGCGTATGTCCCAACCGGCTTCGGGAAATTTTTTTTTCGCCGTTGCAAGCAAGCCCTTGATTTGCTCATCACTCGCCGGATTGCCTTTGAGCGCGACGCGATAGTGCCGCTTGACGAGCGAGCCCGGCTCCAGCAATCCAGTGGCCCGCAGCGCCTTTTCGGAGATCAAAGCCGGGGGGCCAAACCTAATGCTGCTCGCGAGCCGGTCCGGCTCTGAGACGAGCACGGCTCGTATTTGAAAATGCGCCCCGCCGATCATGAGACGGTCGCCGGTCCTCAAGCCGAGCCGTCCAAGAAGCGCTGCATCCGCCGCCATCCCAAAGGCGCCATCGCGTTCGTCTAAGACATCGAGGAGAGGAAGCGCGGGATCGAGCAGTGGGCCTTTTGGCAGCGGATAGGCAGCATCGACCGCTTTGATCTCGACGAGACTTGCATCGCCGCTGGCGTTGCGCGCCATGGCCCGCAATTGCGCAACCACGGTGAGCCGCCCTCGGCTTTCGAGAAATTCACGCTCTGGTGCGGCCAATTCACGCTGCGCGACATTGAAAGAAGCGTCCCCGCCAAGGATCGCGCGCCCCTCCCTCGCAAGCCCGTCTCTCAACGACAGCGACACCGAGCCCACACCCGTAATCGCGAGAACTCCTAGCGCGATGGACGCAAGAAAGACGGCAAAACCGCGAATGCCGCCACGAAAATCCCGCAAGGCAAGCCGCAGGATGAAGGGCAACCCAACGCCTCGCTGTTTGTAAGCAGAGATTTCTGGCACGGAAAGCGTTTGATCGAGCTGGTCCATTGAGTCCGCTTTTGGCTTGAGTCCCTAATTAGCCTGAACGATCTTGGCCGGACAATGGTAGATTCTAACAAGGCCATTGTGAAAAATTCAAACTCGTGCTTTAGCGTTCACCCGTAAAGGCAGAGGGAGTGACGCATGGACGCACGTTTTCTTGATCGGTTTGTCTTGCTGGCGATCGCTGGCATGGCTGGATCGGCGATTGGCTTCTTTGCTGTGCAAGCCGGCGCGGCGCCGGCAGACACGCCCATTTTTACGCAATTTTCGGGGGTTCAATGGACAAAGATGCAGCCTGAATTGGGCGACGCATCCTCGGAAATTGCGATTTTGCACGAGGACCCCAAAACGCACGCGACGCAATTGCTGATACGTGCGCCAAAAGCTCTTCACGTTCGCAAGCACTGGCATTCGGCAAATGAGACGCACATGGTGATTACCGGCACCGCCGCATTTGAATGCGATGGGAAAAAGGCGGAGTTCGGCCCTGGTGGCTTTAACTACATGCCTGCACGGATGGTGCATGAGGCGTGGGTATCGGCGGGTTCGGTGACTTTCATCACCCTAGATGGGCCGTGGGACATAAATTGGGTCGAAGGCGCCCCAACGGCCGCCGACGTGATGCCGTAGCAGTTCGACTCGCGCTGGCAGCGCTCCGCCACCCGCTTCTTCACGCCTTCGCTTCCAACGCAAGCCGGCTTTCCCGGGTCTTTGCCGCTCTCTGTTTAGGAATTATAGGCTGGGAGCCTCCCCTCGAGGTTCAGGGTGTGCAGCAGAATCGGCTGGCACTGCAAAACGAAGCGATTGCGCTCTCGCAGCAGTTCTTCGACGAACCCGCAACACTGATTCCGCAGCATCTCGGCTGACCGGATCGTCCGCCGTCCCGCGGCAAAAGCATGGACTAGGTCCTCGACCACATCGAACAAAACGGCGTTGCTGGTTTGTGTAAGCCGCTTAAGCGTCGCCTTGTAATTTGCGAGGCCTGGAATGGAGGCAAACAGCCGCTCGATGACAGCGACCTCGCTCCACGCAAATTTGAGCTGCGGCGAGAGCGCACTTAGACCATGAATCCAACCCGTAATGTTGAGAAGCTCATTCACCGCAATGTAAAAATCGTACAAGCGGGGATCGAGGAAATCGTAATCGGGATCGCAGACATATCCCCGCAGCCTTCCCTGGGCTGCCAGCTGATCTTTGATGGGCGTCCCATCGTAGGGGATCATACGGCAGAATTCCGCTGCCATGTATCCGTCGCCGACGATCTGGCGAAGGAAAGCGACATTGTCAAGGATCGACTCAAACGTGCTCGACGGATCGAGTAACATGAAGCCGAAGTCGAAAATCACGCCGAGGCTTTTCAAATGCTCGACAGCACGCAGATTTTGCGCCACCGTGATCGACTTATTGAGCGTGATCAGCCCTTCATCGCTTCCCGACTCCAGACCCATGTAAACAAGATACATTCCTGCGTCGCGCATTTCGGCGAATAGCTCCGGTTCCACCGCGTCGGCGCGGGCATTGATTTTCCAAAGCACGCGGCCTGGCAGACCCTCTTTATAAAGTGCTGCGAGCAGCTCACGAGTCCAACGTTGCCAGACCGTTCCGTAGACTGGGAAATCGTCGTCCTGAAACATGAAGATACTGGCCCCACGCTCCTCATGAAGCAACCGCATTTCGCGCGCGACTTCGGCGGGCTTGCGGGTGCGCACCACCTTACCCGGCGCAGTGCGGTAGAACATGTGGATCGAGCAGAACGAGCACGTGCGAATGCATCCCCGGTTCGCAAGCATCTGCACCGCGCGCCGGCCAAGGATCATTGCCGGCTCTATGCTGCGATCCGGATATGGCAGCTCGTCGAGGTCGGCCAGCAATGGACGCAGCGGGGTCGCCACAATTTCATCGCCGCACCGGTACGCAATCCCGTGCACGCCTCGCCAGTCGCGGCCGTTACCTAGGGAATCGACGAGCTCGAGCAGCGTGAGTTCGCCCTCGAAACGAACGACGCTGTCGAGCTGTGGCGCCAAGGCAATCGTCTCCTTGTAGCTGAGGCTAGGAAAATGCCCGCCTATGGTGAAATGCGCATCGACTCCCCGGGTGCGCAACTCGTTCATCATCGCGACGAAGCGCAAAATATAGAACTGGAAGATTAGCGAGAAACCGACGAGAATCGGATCCACCCGGGCAATCGCCGCGTGAATCGACTCGAATTCATCCTCGAAATCGAGAATTTCGACGTGATAGCCGCGCGCCCGCAATGCCGACGCCAGATAGCCAAGCCCGAGATTGCCGGACCGCTTAAAGCCAATCAGCACCACAGGACGAGAAACATTGCGCTCGCGGCTACCAGTGACAGCGAAATCCTTGCGAAGCGCCGCTGGTTGGGCCACGCAGCTCTCCCGCGCATCAGGTCACCGGCGGCCCCCGCGGGCTGCGGCGTCCATCACTTCTGCGATCTTGGAGTAGGCATTGCTCCTTGCAGAGTTGATATGCGCATGCGCCTCGCTGACCACTTTGAGAAGCTGGGCCTGCTGCTCGACGGGCAACGAATGCATGAGTGCGAAAACTTCCGGTCCCGGATCACCGGGGGGCCAGGGACGCCACCAAAGCAGCGGATTAAGTCCTTCCTCTTGTGCCATCGGATTCCTCCCGGTTAGCAGACGGACGATACCATAACCCTAGGTCCAGGTTAGCGGACAAAAACTGGCGCGCAAGCACTCAAATGAGGAATGAAAAAAGCTTCTCAATCCCAGCGGTGCGCTCGAAAGCCTCGGCGCACGCGAGAGCGGGGCACGGACACTTGCCGAGGCTGTTTCCGCCTGTTGCACCGCGAGGAAAGAATGGACCAGGGAAGCCGCGCCTCATTGGGGCGCCGCCTCTAGCTCAAGTCGCGAAAGCGGTTGACGATCGGATAGCGCCGGTCGCGGCCAAAATTCTTCTTGGTGACCTTGACGCCGGGGCAGGACTGGCGGCGCTTATATTCGGCGGTATAAAGAAGCCTTTCGATTTTGCGCACGATTTTTGGGTCATGGCCTTGGGCCACGACATCGGCAATGTGCATTTCCTTTTCGACAAGAGCCGCAAGAATAGAGTCAAGCACCTCATAGGGCGGCAGGGAATCTTGGTCCTTCTGGTTCGCACGCAGTTCCGCGGTGGGCGCTTTAGTGAAAATGTTCTTGGGGATCAGCTCGCTGGCCGGCCCCAGCGCGCCCTTGGGCTTCCAGCGGTTGCGCAGTTTTGCCAGGCGGTAAACCTCCATCTTGTAAAGGTCTTTTATGGGGTTGAAGCCACCGTTCATATCGCCATAGATTGTTGCATAGCCAACCGACATTTCCGATTTATTGCCGGTCGTCACCAGCATGGCACCAAACTTGTTCGATAGAGCCATCAGCACGGTGCCGCGGGCACGGCTTTGAATATTTTCCTCCGTGATGTCCGCATTCGCACCCTTGAATATTGGCGCGAGGGCCGTTTCAAAACCCTCAACCGCCGGTGCAATCGGCACGATATCGTAGCGCACGCCCAGCGCGCGCGCGCAGTGCTCGGCATCGCTCAGCGACTCGTTCGAGGTGAAGCGATAGGGCAACATGATGCAATGAACTTTTTCTGGCCCAAGCGCATCAACCGCGATCGCCGCGCAAACTGCGGAATCGATCCCGCCCGAAAGGCCCATGACGACGCCGGGAAAACCATTTTTTGTTACATAGTCGCGCAGCCCCAGCACGCAGGCGGCGTAATCGGCCTCTTCCCCCTCTTCGACATCGCAGCGCGGCCCGTCGACACAGACAAAACCTTTTGGCCCGCGCTCCCAAACCGTCTTTGCAACGTAAGACGAAAAAGCGGGAAGCTGAAAAGCGCGGGTGAGGTCGGAATTCAAACCGAAGGAGGCGCCGTCAAAGACAAGCTCATCCTGCCCGCCAAACTGATTGACATAGACGAGCGGTAATTTGCTTTCTCTCACCCGCGCGACGGCAACAGAATTCCTCTCGTCCGTCTTGCCGCGCCAATAGGGCGAACCATTTGGGACAAGCAAAATTTCGCCGCCTGTCTCGGCAAGGCATTCAACCAGATCCGGTCCCCATATATCCTCGCAGATGGGAATGCCAATACGCACGCCTTTAAACAGAATCGGCCCCGGCATCGGTCCTGCCGTAAAGACGCGCTTTTCGTCGAACACGCCATAATTCGGCAAATCCACCTTAAAGCGAATTGCCGCGATCCGGCCTTCGTCGAGGAGCGCATAAGCATTGTAGCAATGGCCATTCTCTTGCCACGGCAGGCCGACAAGAATAGCGGGCCCGCCATCGCTGGTCTCGGCCGCGATTTCTTCGCAAGCCGCGCGGCAAGCCTCGACAAAAGCCGGCTTTAAGACAAGATCTTCCGGCGGATAGCCGGCAATAAAAAGTTCGGAGAACATCACGAGATCGGCGCCAAAGCCTAGCGCCTCGCTGCGGGCTTGCCTAAGGCGCGCGCAATTGCCGGCTATCTCGCCAACCGTGCAATTGATCTGCGCGAGGCCAATAACGAGACGGTTCGCGGGATGGACGCGGCTTGTCATTCAATGTCCCGGCGGGACGGTGTCATTTGGGCACGCTAGATCCGGAAACATCTGCATCAAGCTTGCGCCACGACCCATGTGTGGTGTTTGGTTAGGACGGTGGCGCGGCGCAACGCCGCAATCCGGCGCACAGGATCTCTAACCGGGTAGCCGCCGCTTTCGTCCTGCCAATCCCAGTCGCATCCACACAAGATTGCTGCCGGGAATAATTGATGGGCCAGCATAATACTTTGAGGTTTCTTATCGGCATCGATGTAAATCATGTCCGGCTCGACAAAGCTGCGAACATAGGCATAGCCCGTTTCCCAAGGCATCTGAATGGGAATTACACGATGACCGAACGAGCGCAGGTTGTGCAATGCCACTTTGCTGATTCCGTGCCGGTGGACCGCCTGCGATATTCGCTTTAGCCGCTTACTGTCTCGCACAGCAACCAGCGGGGAAGGGGAGGCGATTTCATTATCTATCCAGCTGCCAAGCCACTGGGGCCAAGGATCGAGTATAACGAGCGTGAAATCCGGGCGCGTTGCGAGCCACCTTAACGCGGAGCCGCCAAGAAATGTGCCGACTTCCATCAAGATCCGCGGACGCGTCTTCTTGATGAGTTTGGCCACAAGCTCGCGGCCGCCGCCATCGAGACTCCACTCATGCGGGGGATCGCCGTCCAGTTCCGAAATATCCGGCCACGGATGACGCGCTCGCAAGACATTGAGGCCATCGAGAGATTTTGCCATTTGAGAACTAGGGCTAACCATCAAACCTCCGCTCCAACCCACAGCCCGTCACTCCGCCGCATCGGCGCGGCGGCGGTCCAGCCGCTCCGCCTTCAAAAGCTCGGCGACGAGAAAGGCCACTTCAATTGCCTGCTCGGCGTTGAGTCTTGGATCGCAATAAGTGTGGTAGCGGTCGTGCAGATCGGCTTCCGAGATCGCCCGCGCGCCGCCGGTACATTCGGTGACATTTTTGCCGGTCATCTCGAGATGCACGCCGCCGGCATAGGTGCCTTCCGCACGGTGGACCGAAAAGAACGTGCGCAGCTCGCTGATGATCTTGTCGAAAGGTCTCGTCTTATATCCGCTCGCGGCCTTTACCGTATTGCCATGCATTGGATCGCAGGACCACACAACGCACAGCCCTTCCCTTTGCACCGCTCGGATAAGAGGAGGCAGATGATCGGCCACCTTGTCGGCACCAAAACGGCAAATCAAGGTGAGCCTTCCGGCTTCATTCGACGGGTTCAAAATGTCGATGAGTTTTAGAAGCTCATCCGGCGTGAGTGTGGGACCACACTTAACCCCAAGCGGATTCTTCACCCCGCGGGCATATTCCACATGCGCATAGCCAGGCCGCCTTGTGCGGTCGCCGAGCCAGATCATATGGCCCGAGGTCGCATAATGATCGCCGGTCG
>CAYWHF010000106.1:0-7805 GCA_964457695.1 uncultured Methylocapsa sp. | reverse complement strand
ACAGACACGAACGCGAGTGCACACATCTAGAAATCTGGCACACTACAAACCATATGTTCGTTACTGTAGGAACAATATCTTCCCTCCATGGATGCGAGTCTCGGCACCCTCGCGCGCAGTGGGCTCGTCGATAAAGCTGTTTCCGAAGCTGCCTTTTCGCTCAAGAAAGACGAGGCGAGCGCGCCGGTCCAAGCCCAATTTGGGACGGTCATTCTGCGCGTCGGCAAAATCATTCCCTCCACTGTTAAGCCCTACGCCGAGGTTGCCGCGGCGGTCAAAGACGAGATCGCCCTAAAGCGTGCGCAAGGCGAAATCGCCAAAACGCATGACGCGATTGAGGACCAGCGCACATCCGGTAAGTCGCTTACTGAAGCCGCGCAGAGCGTCGGCTTGGAACCGCGGCTGATCGCTGCGATCGATGCGTCGGGCAATGACCCGCAGTCTGCGCCGGTCAAGGATTTGGTGGATGGCCCTGCCCTCGTAAAGGCGGCATTTGCCTCCGATACCGGCGTCGACAATGATACGCTGAGGCTGGCAAACGGCGGCTACCAATGGTTTGAGGTCACCAAAATCGACAAGGCACGAGACAAGACATTTGATGAAGCAAGAACCGAGGTTGAAAAGGCATGGCGCGAGGACGAGGCTGGCAAGCGCCTATCGGCTAAGACTGCGGAGCTTGTCAAAAAGCTCGACGCTGGCGAAAGCATGGCGGCGATCACGGCGGCGGAGGGCAAGCTCAGCGTCCAGCATGCCAGCAATGTCCGGCGGGGTCTAGCGAGCGGACTTGCGCAAAATTTCGTCAACGAAATATTCAAAGTCAACGTGCACCGCGCGGGCACGACCCCAAATGAGGAGGGAGGAGCATTTTTGTTCGTCGTGACAAACTCCTCCTTGCCGCCCTTCGATCCGCAGTCCCCTGAACTCACCAATATAACGGCGGATGCGAAGAGCGGATATATCGAAGACCTGGTTGCCCAGTATCTCACCAAGCTTGAAAACGAAATCGGCGTGAAACTCAATGCCAAGGTGTTTGCGTCCGCGACCGGAGTTTCACCGGACAGTCCTTGAGTACGGCGGTATGCTTGAGCCATCCCTTGAAACTTGTGCCCGCAGCTATGAGGCGGGCCAAGCCTGCCTCCTCTTCGCGCGCCTTGCCGGCGACCTTGAAACGCCGGTCGCGGCCTTTTTGAAACTGTCGGCCAAGCGGCCGGGCGGCACTTTTCTGCTCGAATCCGTCGAGGGCGGCGCGGCGCGCGGCCGCTATTCCATGATCGGCCTCGACCCGGATCTGATTTTGCGCGTCTTTGGCACCAAGGCCGAGATCAATTGCCGCGCCCTCACCGATGCCGATGGCTATGCGCCTTGCAATGAGCCTCCGCTCGCGGCTTTGCGCGAGATGATCGCCGATTCTCGAATCGAGGCCGCCGACGGTCTTCCGCCAATGGCGGCGGGAGTCTTTGGCTATCTCGGCTACGATATGGTGCGGCAGATGGAGAGGCTTGACGCGCCAAAGCCGGGCTCCATGGGCGTGCCCGACGCAATTTTGCTGCGCCCGACCGTCATGGTCGTATTCGATTCCGTGGGCGACGAAATATTTGTTGTCACGCCATTGCGCCCGGAGCCGCAGACTGCATTTAACACCGCGCATGAGCGCGCGGTCGAACGCCTGAAAACCGTCGTCGCCGCCCTCGAGGGCCCGCCCCCGCATGGACCCTTCCCGCCCGAGCGCGTACTCGCCTGCCCGCCGCTTTCGAACACGCCGAAGACGCGTTTCTTCGAGATGGTCGAAAAGGCGAAAGAATATATCAGGGCAGGCGATTTTTTTCCGGGTTTCCTTTCGCAGCCCTTCTCAGCAAAATTCGTGTTCCCCGCTTTTTCGCTCTACCGCGCGCTGCGCCGGATCAATCCCGCGCCGTTCCTCTGTTATCTCGACTTCGGATCGTTCCAGATCGTCTGTTCGAGCCCCGAAATTTTGGTTCGCGTGCGCGGCGGGAAAGTCACCATCCGTCCTATTGCGGGAACGCGCTGGCGCGGCAAGACCAAGGCCGAAGATGAGGGGCTCGCCACAGAGCTCCTTGCGGATGAAAAGGAATGCGCCGAGCATTTGATGCTGCTCGATCTCGGGCGCAACGATGTCGGGCGTGTTGCCGAAATCGGCTCTGTCGAGGTGACCGAAAAATTCGCAATCGAGCGCTACAGCCACGTCATGCATATTGTCTCGAATGTCGAGGGCAAGCTCGACGCCAAGCGCGATGTCATCGATGCGCTGTGTGCGGGCTTTCCGGCCGGCACGGTTTCCGGCGCGCCAAAAGTGCGGGCGATGGAAATCATCGATGAACTTGAGACGGATAAGCGCGGCATCTATGGGGGCTGCATCGGCTATTTCGGCTCTGCGGGCGAGATGGACACGTGCATTGTCTTGCGCACCGCCATCATCATGGGTGGAACGATGCATGTCCAGGCGGGCGCCGGGATCGTTTATGATTCCGATCCTGCTTCCGAGCAGCGCGAATGCGAGAACAAGGCGCAGGCCCTGTTTCGCGCCGCCGAAGAAGCCGTCCGCTTTGCGGGAAAACCAAATCGGGGGCAGTTAGCACCCGGGCGCCAATCATCTGGTATTTGATGAGTGCGACGCTCATTGCCATCCATCCAGGGGAATTTGGGCTTGGCGTTGTGCACAATGAGTGATACGTTTTTCTAATTCCACTTTTGTTGTGCTTTCTTAAATATTGCTCGTTTGGGGGACAAAATGCGCGTTCTCGAGGAACTCTGGCCGTTCCTGCCAGCTGCATCTGGGTCAATGCATGCTCTTGAGGAACTAACGCGCGTTCTTGAGAAACTCTGGCCTTTCTTGCCAGCTGCAGCTGCGCCGATTTTGGGCTATCTGGTTTTCGCTGGCCTCGTTCTCTTCGCCACATGGGTGGGACTTGTGTATATACTTCCGTATGGCGTTCATATACTAGGCGCCGTGTTGGCGTCCATCGGTAGCATTCTTCCGTCCAGAGCAGGTCACGAGCCGAAGAAGTCGACCATTAAAATTTTTGGGACCCAAGTCACCTGGGATGGAAGGGCAAATTCTGGGCTCTTTATCGTGGGCGTCTGTTTGATTCTTTACAGCGCGGTTGTCGCCTATAGAGCTCCCTCGAACCCACCGCCGGAAAAAATCGATTCTCCCAGTAACAAACATTAAACCTACCGGCGTGGATCATGTAGAACAGCCAGGCTCCGACTCTGACGACGCGGAATAGGCTGGGTAGGCAATGGATCAACCCTTGTCTCGTGCGGCCGAGGCAGCCATGCGCTTTGCGAGGAGCGCGAATCCGGGGCAATGAGCTATCCCGTTGCGAGAGCCGCGGGTTCCGCATGCGGCGCCGATCTGCTATCATCGCAGCATGAGTGCGCTCGCCAAAATCCCCATTCCCATGACCGTCGCGGAGTTTCTTGCCTGGACCCCGCCGACGGCGCAACCGTGGCAGCTCGTCGATGGCGAACCGCAGGCCATGGCACCGGCGAGCTCCACCCATGGTGCCATCCAAGCCGAATTGGGCGCCCTCATTCGCAACCACCTCGTCGAACGGGCGAGCCCCTGCAGGGTCATCACCGCGCCAGGCCTGATCCCCCGCGTCCGGTCGGACATCAATTTCCGCATCCCGGATCTTGCCGTGACCTGTTCGGCCTACGATGAGGAAGAGGCAGCTCTAACGACTCCGGTTCTTGTGATCGAAATCCTTTCGCCGAGCAACCAGGCGGAAACCTGGACGAATGTCTGGGCCTATACGACGATCCCGAGCATTCGAGAAATCCTTGTGCTCAAAACCGCAGAAATCGGCGCCGAGCTTTTGCGCCGCGCCGAAGACGGCCATTGGCCGGGCCAGCCCTTGACCATCGAGACCGGAAACTTGACGCTCGAGAGCATCGGCTTTTCGATGCCGTTAGCCGCGGCCTACCGGACCACGCGGCTAGCAAAACCGAACGCAACAGATTGACGGAGGAGCTGTGACAGCCGCCGTAACGCCCGCCCATATCTTTAAGGTGGGCTTTGGATTTTGGGAAGCAAAAGCGCTGCTCAGCGCCGTGGAACTTGGGCTTTTTACCGAGCTCGCAAAAAGCCCGGCGGATCTCAAAACCCTGTCGCAGAAGCTTGGCCTCCATGACCGCGCGTCGCGCGATTTTTTGGATGCGCTTGTCGCCCTCAAACTGCTCGAGCGCCAGGACGGGCGCTACAGCAATACGGCCGAGACGGATATGTTTCTCGACCGGACAAAGCCGAGCTACGTCGGCGGCCTGTTGGAAATGGCCAATGCGCGGCTCTACGGCTCCTGGGGTTTTTTGACCGAGGCGCTCAAGACCGGCCAGAACCAGAACGAAGGCAAGGAGACGGACGACCTTTTTGCCGAGCTCTATGCCGACCCCGAGCGACTGCGCGGCTTCCTTGCCGCAATGAGCGGGGTCAGTTTTGCCGCGGCCAACGCGATCGCCGCCAAGTTCCCTTGGGAAGATTACAAGTCGTTCGCCGATATCGGCTGCGCGCAAGGCATGGTGCCGGTGACGATTGTCCGCGCCCATCCGCATCTCTTGGGCGCGGGCTACGACCTTCCCCAAGTCAAACCCATCTTTGAGGAATTAGCCGCCAAGCATGGCCTCTCGGCGCGAATAAAATTTTTGCCCGGAAATTTCTTCGCCGATCCCCTGCCCACGGCCGATGTCCTCATCATGGGCCATATTCTGCATGACTGGGATCTGGCGCAAAAGCGCATGCTCCTCGCAAAGGCCTTTGATGCGCTGCCGAAAGGCGGCGTGCTCATCGTCTATGAGGCGCTCATTGACGATGACCGGCGCGAAAACGCCTTTGGCCTTTTGATGAGCCTCAACATGCTGATCGAAACCAAGGGCGGGTTTGATTATACCGGCGCCGACTGCCAGGGCTGGATGCGCGAGGCAGGTTTCTCGCAAACTCGCGTCGAGCCGCTGACGGGCCCAGACTCGATGGTCGTGGCGATCAAATAGGGCGGCGCGAGCGTAGCGGCATAACAAAATGTTCATCGGCAACGTCTGCCTCTTTTTTAGGCAGTTTGTTGCCTTTCCGCCACAGCAGCCCGAAGAGCAATCCTTAAAAGAAACCAAATTTTAGCTAGCAACATTTAGCTAATGGGTTTGGCTTAGGCCCACGAGTTTGAAAGGAAAAAAGCTATGCGCAACAAATTCTACTTAGCAGCCGCTGCTGCGGTCGCCTTCACCGGATCGGCTTTCGCGGCCGACCTCGGCAACCGGCTCCCGCCGCCGGTTTACGTCCCGCCGCCCGTCTTCACTTGGACCGGCATTTATATCGGCGGTCAGATCGGCGGCGTCTGGGGCACGGGGGCACTCAGCAATTTTAACGGATTTGATCCCTTCACCGGCACCTTCTTGAATACCTCTATCGGCGGGACGCCGAGCGGGGTAATCGGCGGCGGCCATGTCGGCTATCAGGTCCAGATCAACCAATGGGTGCTGGGCGTCGAAGGCACGGTCGATGGAACGAGCCTAAGCAAGGACGTTGTGGCTTCCTTCCCCTTCTTCTTGGGGGGTAGCACCTTGGCGACGCATACTACGGCAGATGTTCAAGGTTCGATCCGCGGCAAAATCGGCATCGTCTGGGACCGGTTCATGATTTACGGCACCGGCGGAGTCGCCTTTGGCGGATTTAACACCAACTGGCAGATTTCGGCCCTCAACGGAACGGTCGTGACGCCATTCCTCGCGACGGATAACTTTTCGACCACCCGCGTTGGCTGGACGGCAGGCGGCGGCGCTCAATACGCAGTCACCCCGAATTGGTGGGTATTCGCAGAATACCGCTTTTCCGATTTTGGTACTGTCAGGAACGGGGCTTTCCCCACTCTGCCAGCGGGCGTCTTCTTTAATGGCGAGCGCCGGCTCCAGGAGAACCAAGTCCAGGCTGGCTTTAGCTACAAATTCGACTTGCTGGCTCCTCCGCCCGTCGTCGCGAAATACTGAACCAAACACGGGCAACCGGCCTCGAACATTCGCCATGAAGAACCCGGCCGCGAGGCCGGGTTTTTTGTCTAAGGAAGCTATTTATTTTCCTTATTGGATGTTGGGGGCAAGCGAACGGCGGTGTGCTTGTCGATACGGCGGGCAAGATTGTCTGGCGGTGCATAGTTGACACGCACCCCGAGATGCTTGCCGCAGCTTTGAAGCGTTTTGCGGGTAAGCTCGCCAAGGCCGAGCTGGAGAGCGGTCCGTTCACGCCGCATCTTTTCCGCGCCCTCGCGGCGCTGGGCCATCCGATGGTTTGCATGGACGCGCGCCGGGCGGCCGATGCGGTCAAGAGCCGGCGGATCAAAAGCGATAAGGCCAACGCCTTTGCTCTGGCCGAGATGCTGCGGACGGGCTGGTGGTCGCCGGTGCACGTGAAGTCGATCGACAGCCACAGGATAAAGGCGCTTCTGGGAGCGCGCGACCAGTTGGTCGAGGCGAAACGCGCGGCGCGAGCGCGCCCTCCATAGCGCCGTAGCGAGCGAGCGGCGCCTTTCACGCTTTGGCGAAGGTTTCGGCGCGGAAGCCGTGCCAGGCTTGCGGGATTGCAAGCGCCGGTCAGAGCGCGCGTCCCAGCCGCAAAATTTCCCATTCGAGGGCAACGCCGCTTGTCGCAAGCACGCGCATGCGGACCATTTCGCCCAAGGCTTCGAGGTCCGCCGAGGCGGCCTTGCCCCGATTGATCAGAAAATTGCAATGGAGGTCGGAGACTTGCGCATCGCCCACGGCCAAGCCCCGGCAACCCGCCTTGTCGATCAATTCCCAGGCTTTGCGGCCCGGCGGATTCTTGAAGGTCGACCCGCCGGTCCGGGTGTTCACAGGCTGGGTCGAAGAGCGGGCGTGGGTAATCTCCGCCATCTCAGCAAGTATTTTTTGCGCATCGCCCGATCTGCCCGCAAAAGTCGCACCGGTAAAAATGACGTCCTCCGGCACGGCGCAATGGCGATACGAAAAACCCATACCCGCAGAAGAAAAGTCTACCGTGGCTCCGTTGCGCCCGACGCCCCGGCAGGAAACAAGAACGTTGGCCGTCTCTGCGCCATAGGCACCCGCATTCATGCGAAGCGCCCCGCCAATGGTCCCTGGTATGCCGCGAAAAAAGGCGACGCAAAAGACGCCGCCAAAAACAACGCTGGCAAAGACGCGAAAGCAGCCGCGGCGGACAAGGGCGCCAAGTAAGCATGTTTAATTTCTTCATCGACCGGCCGGTTTTCTCGGCGGTAATCTCGCTGATCATCTCAATCGCGGGCGGCGTTGCCGTGCGCGGGTTGCACATTCCCCAGTATCCGCAGCACGTGCCGCCGATGGTGCATCACTTGCGCTTCTATGCCGAGTTCGCGCGTGGCCAGGGCATGCCCTTCGTCTACGAGCGCGTGAGCTATGAACTCGCCGAACTGGCTGAGCGGGCGCACCAGCGCGATGCGGCGCCGGCCGGCGCGTTGCTGGACGCATTGTTGTCGCTCGACGGCGCGGAATGCAGCACCGGACTCGTGAAGTCGCGGGCCCTCCTGGCCGGCTACTTCCAGGAATGCGGCGCCACGGCGCAGTTCGAGCGCGTCACGCACTCGCTGCGCGTCGTGCCGGGTCCGACCCTGGAGCGCGCGCGGCAGGAGATCCTGTCCGTGCGCGACAGGGCGTTCTGGGAACTCAACGAGCGCGGCGTGGACTTCGACTATGTCGAGCCGGTTCGGCGCGAGCAGGTGGCGACGGTGCTCGAGGTCGCAATGGCGGCGTCGTGAACCGACGTTTGGGGGAGCGGCTCAGGA
>CAYWHF010000105.1:0-7863 GCA_964457695.1 uncultured Methylocapsa sp. | reverse complement strand
TTGCCCCATGCAGAACAGGGCATAAACCGCACGATCATGATGCCGCAGCCGATCATCGAGACAGAATGCGATTTTGAGTCATTGGCCCTTCGCGTTGCGCGCTTTATCGCCGCGCGCATTTTGAGCGCCTCCGGACGTTTTGCCCTTAACCTTTCCGGTGGCACGACGCCGAAGCGGGTCTATGAGTTGCTCGGAGCAGGAGCTCTCATTCCTGATCCTGATTGGCGAAAGGTCCATCTGTTTTGGGGCGACGAACGTTTTGTGCCCCCGGATCACGAGATGAGCAATTTTCGCATGGCGCGAGAAGCGCTGATCGATCGCGCACCCATTCCCGCCGCACAGGTCCATCCGGTCCCGACGTCGTCGGGTTCGCCGGAAGAAGCCGCGGCGTCTTATGAAACGGTTTTGCAAGAATATTATGAAGCCAGGATGCTGAATCCCGCACGGCCGCTGTTTGATCTCACGCTTCTTGGTCTTGGCGAAGACGGTCACACGGCCTCGCTGTTCCCAAACACCAAGGCACTCGGCGAGCGCAACGCTTGGGTCACATCGATCACCGGCGCAAAGCCGGAACCGCGCATCTCGCTGACCTATCCGGCGCTCGAGTCGAGCCGGGAAATCGTGTTTATTGTGTCGGGCGCAAACAAGAGAGAAATTCTCGCGCGCGTTCTTGCCAATGACGAGGCGCTCCCCGCCGCCCGCCTAGCGACGTGCGGGACCATCCGTATTTTCGCGGACCAAGCGGCGACGGGGGGTATAGATGGAAGCAGAACGCGCTGGTGACCGGGTCACCAGCCCTTCTGTTCCCCGGCACAGACACATTTAGACGGCCTTACGCGCGGCCGCGGATCGCTGCGTAAATATAGCCCTCCTTATGTATTGTGACCGAGAAGTTGCGTTCTGCGAGCCATTTGGCGAGAGCCGAGCAATCACCATACTTTGGATGCGCTTCCATTGCGATCAGTTCTACCTTGCGTATCCAGTTCGCCTGATCGCCGGAGAACACCGCGAATTCCGACCCTTCAATATCGACCTTCATTAGGCGGACGCGATCTATATTCGTGAGTATTTCATCAAGGGTTTTTTGGGGCGGGTCGCTCGTATAATGTGAGCCGCCTTTATACTCGGAGCATAAACCGGCCTCGCTCCCGACTAGGGCATGCACGAATGAAACGGCCCCCGTGCAGCCATTCCTTGCGAGGTGCTCTTGAAGCGGAACGGCGAAACCTCCCTGAACATCGACCGCGACAGCGCGGGCGCCCAGCTTAGCGGCAAGGACGCTGAACAAACCTTCATTACAACCCAGGTCGACGACGACGTCGCCGGGTCTAATCGAAAACCCCCGTAGCCGAAGATATACGTTTCGCGCGTACATCTCGCGAACGCCTGAGAATACTTGGCTCGGATATGTTAATTGGACCCCGCACATTTGCACGTGCAATGAATCCGAGTAACGGCGCATCCGGTCATCGGCAGCGGCAAGGGTTCCCGTCCTCAAGATGGATGGGATCGATTGGACGATTGCGCCTGCATACCGGAGCAGCGTCCGATATCCACAGACGCGAGCGACTCCGGATAGCTCTCGAGCTATTCGAAAGAAATGTGTAAACTTCATAAGATCGATCCTTGAATTTATAAACCGGTGTCCGCCGGATGATTAGTTTCCTGACTTCTTTAGCAAGCTTGGCCGCTGCGCCCAATCCTTGCTTTTTGCCAGCTTTGCTTATAAGCAGGCTCTCGAGCCTCGCGGCCGAATCACTTTGAGTGGGGTCCTTCGCGTTTGTCTATGCTCTCTCGTTTCGAAGAACTGGGGCGAGGTCACGTTCCCGTGGAGGCGTCGTTTTTGGGCGCACCCGCCAAGACTTAAAGCAAATGCCCAAACTGAAGACCAAATCCGGCGCCAAAAAGCGGTTTAAGATCACCGCGACAGGCAAAGTGCTCTATGCCCAAAAAGGCAAGCGCCACGGGATGATCAAGAGGACCAATAAGCAAATCCGCAACCTGCGCGGTACCGCGGTCATGTTCAAGAGCGATGGCGACAACGTCATCAAATATTTTCTGCCGAACGGCTGAGCGGTTCCCTCTCTTCGGCCGGTGTTTTCATGACTTAGCTGGAGATCGATCATGGCTCGCGTTAAACGCGGCGTCACCTCGCACGCCAAGCACAAAAAGATTCTGAAATGCGCAAAGGGCTTTTATGGCCGCCGCAAGAACACGATTCGCGCCGCCAAAGGGGCGGTCGATCGCGCGATGCAATATGCGACTCGCGACCGGCGAAACAAAAAGCGGGACTTCCGTGCCTTGTGGATCCAGCGCCTGAATGCGGCGGCGCGCGAACATGGCCTCACCTATTCGCGTTTCATCGGCGGCCTTGCCAAGGCTGGCATCGAAATCGACCGCAAAATTCTCGCAGAACTCGCAATCAGCGAGCCCGCGGCATTCCGGGCAGTCGCCGAGAAAGCAAAAAGCGCACTCGCAGCACCGGCTTGAGTTGTCGGTATCGCTTCGCCGCCAAATGCGCGGGCAGTTATTGTCTTCGAAACGTGGTCCAGACGGTGTCAGCGATCAGCTTGGCGCTGTGCCTTGATCCCTAACCGTTGCAGCTTCGCCTGCGGGCTGGCATAGGGCTCTTGCAGATCGACGTTCCAATAACGCAGGTCTTCAAGCTTGATTGGTAAGCCGGTGGCCGCGCAGCGCACGAAACTGCCAGGGCGCAAAACACGAAATTCGCCATTGAGATATTCGAGCTCGGCTTCGTCCACGGAAATGGGACGGCGTTCGTAGCGATTCATCTCACTCTAGGCTCAATGAGAATAGATTTGTGGACAATATAGCGCAGTTCCGCCAAATTCTCCACTTTGCCGGGCAAAAGTTCAATACGATGTGCTCGTTAGAAAAGAAAACGAAAGAGGTTCGCAAGCGGGCCGGGCATGTTCCAAATTCTGGACCTTGGTGTCCGCCCAACCTTCATCGGGAGATGGGGGGAGATGCCGGCAACCTGCTTTCGAGGAGAACCCGGTGCTCCTATTTACGGTTTCGCCTCGACCTGCGCGCTCAATTGGGATCAAACAGTAGGCATTGGGATCAAACAGTAGGCGATAAAGTCTATAAAGCTAGCGTATTGGACTTTCTCGCACTGAACCCCTAACCCACAAGGCGTTGGCCGACTATATGCTGCGAAGAGGTTAGAGAATCCTCGCCTGTGTTGCTGGCGGGCTGCCTTGGTCAAAAAAGGATACAAAAGTGCTTTAGGCCAAGCTTAGAGGAGCGCGGAGGGCGTGGCATGGTTTCAAGCGAAGGAACAGCGAAAGTCGTTGCGCTTGCCCGGACAGATCCGGTCTTTGCACGTCTGCGCGCCGAGGCGGAAGAGGCGGTTCGCAGGGAGCCGGACATCGCCGCTGTTATCTTTACGTCTATCCTGAATCATGATTCGCTTGAAGCGGCGGTCATTCACCGGCTCGCCGGACGGCTTGGACACCGGGCGTTGCCGGGCGATTTGATCGAGCAGACCTATAGCGAAATGCTCGCCGCAGACCCGTCGATCGCCGAGGCTTTCCGGGCGGACATTGTTGCGGTCGTCGATCGCGATCCCGCCTGCACAAGATTCATCGAGCCTGTTCTTTATTTTAAGGGGTTTCACGCGATCGAGACGCACCGGCTAGCGCATGCGCTTTGGATCGCAGGCCGCCAGGATTTCGCGCTTTATCTTCAAAGCCTCTCCTCGGAGGTGTTTCAGACGGACATTCATCCGGCGGCAAAAATCGGCAAAGGCATTTTTCTCGATCACGCGACCGGCCTCGTCGTCGGCGCAACCGCCGTGATTGGCGACAATGTCTCGATCCTGCAGGATGTGACCTTGGGCGGAACAGGTAAGGAGCGCGGCGATCGCCATCCGAAAATCAACCAGGGCGTGATGATTGGCGCCGGTGCGAAAATTCTTGGCAATATCGAAATCGGCCGCTGCTCCCGCATTGCCGCCGGTTCTGTCGTGCTGGATTCGGTTCCCAATAACAAGACGGTGGCGGGCGTCCCCGCGAGGATTGTCGGCGACGCAGGCTGTGCCGAGCCCTCGCGTGTGATGGACCAGCTTCTTGCTCCCGCTTCGCACAACGAGTAATTTCTGTTTTGAGTCGCCGGCGACTCACCGTTGGAGGCCGACCCGTTCCCTGCGGAGCGCATCGTGGACAAGGCGGAGCTGCATAAATTGCAGGAATTCCTGCGCAAATCCCTCTGCAATCGGGGGATAAAGGTTACCCCCTGCAAAGCCAAACCGGACGACGCCGATGTGCAGATTGGCGAGCGCCGCATCGGCGTGATCACGGTGGACGATGAGGACGGCGACAGGTCTTTTTCCTTCGCGATGAAAATTCCCGTCGATATGCCCGTGCTGCAGGATTATTTGCGCCGCCTTTTCGAGACCGACAAATTGAAAATCGTGCCGCGCGGCCGAAAAAACGATTCGGTCGAATTAATGAGCGGCGAGGATTTTGTCGGCGTGATTTCGGCCGACGATGCCTTGGCCAAGAGCTTTACTCTGCAGATGGCGATCCTCGATATCGACCTTGAGGACCTCTGACCATAGGGGTTTTTTCCGGTTAGTTTTTGCCGCGTTTGAGCAGGACGAAAAATCCATGTTGCGGGAGCCGCAAATGAATGCTGAAAACAGCATCTTGATGCGCATGTTTGGCCGACCCCAAGGTTTTCTCGGCCACTTAGGCGGATTTGTAATGGCACGCACTAATCGAAACTGCGCGGTTTGGATCCTCAGTCTACTCGATGTTCAGCCCAACGATAAAGTGCTGGAGGTGGGTTTTGGTCCGGGTGTAGCCATAGAACTTCTAACAAGCTTGGCATCTGGAGGATATATTTTCGGAGTGGACTCTTCGAAGGAAATGGTCGCTCAAGCCGCGCGCCGGAATAAGAAAGCAATCAAGACGTCGCAGGTGGAGTTGCGGCACGGCTCTGCTACGTGGTTGCCATTCGCAGACAACGCTTTCGATAAGGCCCTGGCGATTAACTCCATGCAAGTTTGGCCGGATATCGTCGCGGGCCTGCGGGAAATGCGGCGGGTCGTCAAACGGGGAGGGAAGGTCGCGCTTGGATTTACGCCCTATTCTGGGCACCCGAACCGGGGATTACCTGAAGCGCTCGCGGCTGCTGGATTCGCCAAGGCGCATGTGGACGAGAAAGATAAGAATTTCTGCGGGCTCGCAATTAAGCTGTGATGCTGCCATTAGAGTCCAATAATCATGCCGCTTTACGCACTTGATGGCATTTCGCCCATTGTCCCTCAAGACGGCCAATTTTGGATTGCGCCCGGCGCCCATGTCATCGGCAAGGTCCGGCTTGAAGCCGGTGTCTCTATCTGGTTTGGCGCGGTCCTTCGCGGCGACATCGAGGAGATTCTTGTTGGTGCCCGCACGAACGTGCAGGAAGGTTCGCTGCTTCACACCGACGCCGGATTTCCGTTAACGATCGGTCCGGATTGTACCATCGGCCATCACGCGATTCTGCATGGCTGCAGGATTGGCGAAAATAGTCTCATCGGCATGGGTGCGATACTTTTAAACGGCGCCAAGATCGGGAGCAACTGCATCGTCGGCGCCAATGCCCTCGTGACAGAAGACAAAGAGTTCCCAGACGATGGCGTGATCATTGGAAGTCCCGCCCGCCTTGCGCGCAAGCTCGATGAAGCATCGGCCCAATTGCTTCGCGAGAGCGCCGCCCATTATGCCGCCAACGGGCGCCGTTTCGCCGAGGGCCTTGTAGCGATCGGCTGAGGGCCGTGCGCGGCAATTGCACAAAACTGGTCGATTGCCCCATACAAGGTCGCTTCTGCTGGAAGCCGACTGATGGGATCGGTCTTATGAGAAGCTGGAAAGAACATTGGCCGCGATTGCGGCGGGCCCGGCAGCCGCCCCGGCTCTGAGCGGCGCGGCTTCAAAAGTGACATTCTCTCCATCCGCCGCCACCAAGACGTTCATGCCCGCAGCCCTTGCGACCAGGCCCGTGTAATAGGCCTGGATATCCTGCGGCGTAGAAGGAGCATCGTCTAGCGTTCCGGCAAGGAGGAGAGGCACCCCGCTCCCGAGTTTGGGATTTGCACCCCTGGCCAGCACTTTGATCCTCAGCGCCTCCGCTTCGCCGCTCGCCGTAACCTTGATCGCGCCCCGGCGTGGCACCGCCGCGGCCGCGATCAGGCACAAATTTAGAATAAGCTTGACCTTATTTTTCGGCATCAAAAGTGAAGGCACATTCCAACAAAATTCCGTCCGCTCGCGGCCGAAAAGGCTGCGGGCAACCGTTTCCGCATCGCCGGTGTCGATTGCTGCCCCGGCCGAGCCCGCCGCTCCGAACGCCAGGCGGCAAAACTGCAGCCGCGCCGAGGCCTGCTCCGCGCTTTTCTTGATGAGATCGAGGGCAAAGCCCCGCATTTCCGCGTCTTTCTCCTCTTCCAGCACCTCGAGTCCGTTGATGATCGCGCCGACGGGGCTCACGATGTCATGGCAGACGCGGGAACATAAAAGTGACGCGAGTTCGAGGGGGTCGAGAGCAAATTCCGTCATTCGACATTCCTAGGCTTTGCGTCCGTTCATCGCGGCTAAATTGCACTGCGGGCAATGCCCGAAACTGTCCCCGGCGTAAGCACGAGACTGGCACGTAACGCCAAGCCAAATCAAATACGTGGCGCGCCAAGGTGTCAAAGAGCTCTCTTCTACACTGCGAATCAGAGGTTAACAAATTATCGCAATACGCAGCTTCTCTCTTGCGGCAATTGCAATTTGCGCCAAGAACATGCGACAATTGAGGGCAGGAGAAACCATGACAAAACCGTGAAACACAAAATTGCTTGCAAGGCGCAGGTGATCGATCCCGATGCCGCGGCAGAAATTTTCGCTCATATCGCGCTCGAGGCAGCCGTCGCGGTGATGCAGGTTTATGCCGGTGACAGTTGCGCCCGGCGCAAGACGGATGGCAGCCCTGTGACCGACGCAGATGAAGCGGCCGAGGCGATCATCCTCGCGCGCCTTGCGTCGCATTTTCCGGATCTGCCGGTGCTTGCCGAGGAGGCCGCGTCAAAAGGCAGGCTAGAGGTTCGCGGACCAGCCTTTATTTTGGTTGATCCGCTCGATGGGACGCGCGAGTTTTTGAGCCGCAACGGCGAGTTCACGGTCAACATTGCCCTCATCGTTGACGGCGTGCCCCGCGGCGGAGCGGTTTTCGCGCCGGCGCTCGGAAAACTCTGGTTCGCCGGCAGCGGCGCCAGTGCTTGCGATGCCGCGCCGGGTTCCGCCCTGCCGCCGCCCTCCATGCGCCGGGCCGTATTTGCGCGTCCGGCGCCTGAGCACGGATTGACAGCAACCGTGAGCCGGTCTCACGCCAATCCCGAAACCGAGGCATATCTTTCAAGACTCCCTATAAGAGAGCGGCAGGCGGCCGGCTCCGCGCTCAAATTTTGCGCCATCGCGGAAGGAAAGGCCGACGTTTATCCGCGCTTTGGCAAAACGATGGAATGGGACACCGCCGCAGGTGACGCCATTTTGCGCGCGGCGGGAGGCATTGTTGCTGACCCGCAGGGACGCCCATTGCGCTATGGGAAATCCGCGGCGCATTTCGCAAATGGGCCTTTTATTGCCTGGGGCGACCCGGCGGCGGCTTTGTATCGAACTTAATTGCAGCGTAAACCGAAAACCGCGTACGCCCCATGAACTTCCGCGCAAAGTATCGCCCCGAGCCGATCAGCATGAATCCGTCGGCTGCGCGCAAAAAAGGTTCAAGAAAGGGAGAGAGCTAAACCATGAGAAGGCTTTGGATTGTTCCAGGTTCTTTTATCTTTGGCATTGCCCTGTTCTACTTGCTTTT
>CAYWHF010000104.1:0-7931 GCA_964457695.1 uncultured Methylocapsa sp. | reverse complement strand
TCGAACCCCTGTTACCGCCGTGAGAGGGCGGTGTCCTGGGCCACTAGACGAAGGGAGCCTGGAGCGGTTTTATATCGCGCGGCCGAAGGCAGCAAGCGGGCGTTCGCGTCCTCTCACGCCGTGTCAGGGAACTGTCGGCTCAAGCAACGCGGCGCGACCGCGCAAAAGTGATCTGAACCTAAGCTTAAACCGCTTTACTGACAGTTTTGAATAATTATGATGTAACTCGCGGCATTATTCGTCGCCAGCGCGGACCACGCCACATCAGTCCGGAAGAGCAGAGAGCGAGCCACAATGAAGGGCGACGACCGAGTCATCGAATATCTCAATCGCAGCCTGCGCGCCGAATTGACAGCCGTCAACCAATATTGGCTGCATTACCGGATCCTCGATAATTGGGGATATAAGGAGCTGGGCAAGAAATGGCGCGAGGAGTCCATCGAGGAAATGCACCATGCCGACCGGCTCATCGCGCGGATCATTTTTTTGGAGGGATTTCCTAATCTCCAGGTCCTGGATCCCCTGCGGATCGGCCAGAGTGTAGAGGAAATTGTCCGCTGCGATTTGGCAATCGAAATTTCCGCGCGCGCCCTCTATACGGAGGCGGCCGAATATTGTGTCTCGGCCCATGATCTCGTCTCCAAGGAGCTTTATGATGACCTTCTGATCGATGAAGAAAAGCACATCGATTTTTTGGAGACCCAATTGGAGCTTATCAAGCAGCTCGGCGTGCAGCTCTATAGCCAAAGCCACATAGGCGGCCTCGAAGGCGACGGCTAGCGCGGAAATTTGGGCGCGGGAGCAAAGTCTGCCGCGCGTGGACACAAAGCCGGGGCATGTCGCATTCGCCGGCGCGGTTTCCAAGGACGGCGCCACTTGGGAGACAATCAGCGCGTTGACCGAGATTGAGATGGATGTTGTCGCCGACATCGACCTGAGGGCCGGGCTCGCGGTGACCGCGCAGACAGGCCCAAACGTCAAAACGCCGCCATCCCAAGCCCATGCAATCTTCTTGCGGGTTTAGGTAACCTCTCGTTAGACCCGCAACGCCGATCGCAGACGTGACCGGGCACGCGGGATCGCACCGAAACCCCCATGTGATCCAGCACGGATTGACACGCTCGCATTAAGGTCTAGTCTAGCGTGCGCAACGGTCCCTCATTTGGAGGGGTAAAAGGGAATGTGGTGTGGCGCTGGTTTTTGCTGGCGCCGCAAGCCGCAGCTGCCCCCGCAACTGTCGGCGGGAAGCCCCGTGCCGGTTCGCCACTGGGAGATGGATGGCCATCTCCTGGGAAGGCGGCGCGAGGCGATGATCCGCGAGCCAGGAAACCTGCCGTTCGATCGGCGAAGGCCCGGCGGGGTGCTCGGGCTTTTCATCGATGCCGGGGCTCTTAACAGCTTCCGGCAGAGGCCGGTACGCTCGGCTTCCTCGAAATTCGGCACCCCATATTGTCAACGAACCGGGTGCCCAGGTTATGAACTCGTTTTCCAAAATCCCGGCAACGATCATCACCGGCTTTCTTGGCGCGGGAAAAACAACCGTCATCCGGCATCTTATGGCCAACGCAGAGGGGCGGCGTCTTGCCCTGCTCATCAACGAATTTGGCGAGATTGGCATCGACGCGGAAATATTGAACGGCTGCGGGGACGTTGCCTGCGCTGCGCAAAATATCATCGAACTCGCCAATGGCTGCATCTGCTGCACCGTTGCCGATGATTTTTTGCCGGCCATCGAAAGGCTCTTGGCGCTTGATCCGTTACCCGATCATATCGTCATCGAAACTTCTGGGCTTGCCTTGCCAAAACCCTTGGTAAAAGCCTTCGATTGGCCGCCCGTTCGCGCACGGCTGACCGTCGATGGTGTGATCGCCGTCGTCGATGGCAAGGCCGTGGCGGAGGGCCGATTTGCCGATGATCCGGAACAATTGGCGCGCCAGCGTCTGGCCGATCCTTCGATCGCGCATGACAATCCGCTCGAAGAAGTCTTTCAAGACCAACTGCTTTGCGCCGATCTCATCGTGCTCAACAAGGCCGATCTCATCAGCCAATCTGAACAGAGCAGCGTCGCGGCGGACATCGCTGCCACAGTGCCCCGTGCGGTAAAAATTTTGCCGGCGCGCGAAGGCAAAATCGGCGCTGCAGTCCTGCTCGGTCTTTGCGCCGCCGCCGAAGACGATATTTTGACACGGCCTTCGCACCACGATGGGGAGGCCGAACACGATCACGACGATTTCGACAGCGCGATAATGGAAATGGGAACGATCGATGACACGGATGCCTTGCTGCAACGGCTGACCGAAATCGCGAATCGTCACGATGTGCTGCGGATCAAGGGTTTTGTCGAGGTGCGCGGCAAACCTCTGCGGATGCTTGTGCAAGGCGTCGGTAATCGCTTTCAAAAGAGTTTCGACCGGCCGTGGAGAGCGGGCGAGGCGCGCCGCGGACGCCTTGTGGTCATCGGCCAAAGGGGTCTCGACAAAGACTCGATTGCAAAATCTTTGAACAACAGCTGGACCTGATCGATGCATTTACTGCGGACAGAATCGCGGTCGCTCGATGAAGCGGAGACGGCGATCGACCTCGGACAGACTCCGGCCGAGATCTTATTTCTCTCCTTTTCCGATAGCGATCTGAGCCTCGTTGCGGCAGCGGCCCAAAGGCGGCCTGAAGGCGCCATGAGCCTGCGGATCGCATATCTCGGCTTGCTCAAACATCCTTATTCGGTCGATCTCTATCTCGAGAAGGCCGTAAATCGTGCCCGCTTCGTGCTTGTCCGGCTCCTTGGCGGGCTCGACTATTGGCGCTATGGCGTTGAGGAATTCTCACGCGCCGCGCGGCGGCAAAATTTCGCGCTCGCCATTGTGCCGGGAGACGCAACGGCAGATTCGCGGCTCGCCGCCGCCTCGACGCTTCCGATAGCCGACCTTCGCCGCATTCACGACGTTTTTCAGCAAGGTGGCACAGAACGAATCGCGGCGCTTTTTGATTTCATCGAGAGTTTTGCGAATGCCAAGCCCGTCTGGCGGAAACTGCCAGGGCTGACCAAGCTACCGGCTGCAGGTCGCTTTGAGGAAGGCTGCAGGAATCCTGCTTGTCCCAAGGGCCAAGCGCTCATCGTCTTCTACCGATCTTATATGATCGCGGAAGACACGGCGGCAATTTTCGCGCTCGCCGATGCGCTCAAAGCGCGCGGCCTTGCCGCTACCCCGGTCTTTGTCTCGAGCCTTAAGGACACGGACGCAATCGCCTTTCTTCGCGCCGAGCTCGCGCGGGCGAAGCCCGATGTGATCGTCAATACCACCGGTTTTTCGGCCCGCCTCAATTCAAATTCCGGCGTCCTCGACGAAGCTGGCGTGACGGTGCTGCAAGCAATCTTTGCCGGCGCGACGGAAGAACAATGGAAAGAAAACCCGCGCGGACTAGGTGCGGCCGATCTTGCCATGAACGTTGTATTGCCCGAACTCGACGGACGGCTCATTACGCCCGCGATTGCTTGCAAGCAGGACGAGTTGCATCGCGCCAGTCTTGAATTTACGCCCCGCTATCATGCGCCGGTTCCTTCGCGCGTGAGTTACGTTGCCGATCTTGCCGCAGCCTGGGTCAGATTGCGAAAGACCCCGTGCGGGGAGCGCAAAATCGCCTGTGTCCTTTCGGATTATCCGGGACGGCAAGGCCGGGGCGGCTATGCGGTCGGACTCGACACGGCAAAGAGCGTGGCCTCGATTGCGGCCACGCTGCGCGAGGCGGGCTATTTTGTTTCGCTGCTGGAAGATCCCGGCACTTTGATGCGCAAGCTTGAAGAAGGGGATCCAGCAGCGCGCTTGCCACTTGCAGATTACAAACTCGGCCTTCAACAATTGCCCCAAAAATTTGTGGGGTCGATTTGCGCGCACTGGGGCAGTCCGGACGAAGAGACGCAAGGAAACGCGTTTGTCTTTCCGATTGTACGCGCAAAAAATTTGATCATCGCCCTTCAGCCGAGCCGCGTTCTCAAAGCCAATCGCAAAGCAGATTATCATAATACTTCGCTGCCGCCCTGCCATTCCTATGTCGCCTTCTATATGTGGCTGCGCCAGCAAGAACGGATCGATGCACTGATCCATTGCGGCACCCATGGCACGCTTGAATGGTTGCCGGGTAAGGCGGTGGCGCTCGATTGCGATTGCGCGCCAGAAGCAGTGCTCGGACCGCTGCCTGTGATCTACCCTTTTATCGTCAACAACCCGGGCGAGGCCGCGCAAGCGAAAAGGCGTATTTGCGCACTTGCCATTGGCCATATGACCCCGCCCTTGATAAACGCCGGAAGCCACGGCGGAGCGCTCGAAATCGAATCCTTGTTCGACGAATATGCGGTCGCTGAACCGCTTGACCCAAAGCGCGCAAAGCGCCTGGCCAAATCGATTCTCGCGCGGGCTAGGGAAACCGGGCTATTGCAAGAGAGCGGGCTCAACGACGTTGCGGATCCCGAGGCCACATTGCGCCACCTCGACGCCTGGCTTTGCGATTTGAAGGAGATGCGGATCGCCAATGGACTGCATGTTTTTGGCCAATCGCCGCAAGCAGAGTTGCGCGAAGCGACGCTTGCCGCGCTGAGAACAGCACAGGGAGACGATAAGGCACCGGCGTGCCTTGGCAGCCTGATCGATCGTTGCGGAGCGGCCGAGCGCGCGTCGCTCCTCGCCGCGCTTGATGGAAGCTTTGTTGCACCGGGCCCTGGCGGAGCGCCATCACGCGGCCGCATCGACGTGCTGCCAACGGGACGCAATCTCTACGGCATCGATCCGCGCGCGGTACCGACGCGAACGGCCTGGGAGATCGGGCAGCGCGCGGCCGAAGAAGTGCTGAGCCGCCATGTCCAGGATCATGGCGAATGGCCGAGGCGGATTGTCATCGATGTTTGGGCGAGCGCCACCATGCGCACCGGGGGCGACGATTTCGCGCAAGCCCTTGCGCTCATGGGCGTCGCGCCACTTTGGGACAATGCAACCTCTCGTGTGACCGGCTTCAAAATCCTTCCTCCAGCGCGTCTTGCACGCCCCAGAGTCGATGTCACCTTGCGGATTTCGGGCCTCTTCCGCGATGTTTTTCCGGCTCAGATTGCTTTTTTCGATCAGGCAGTGCGGGTATTGAGCGAACTCGACGAAGATGAGGACGTGAATCCGTTTGCGGCAGCGCGCAGGTTCGGGCGCGAATATCCATCGCGAATTTTTGGTGCAGCACCCGGCTGCTATGGCGTTGGCTTGACACAAGCAATCGATCTCGATTCCATGGTATTTCGCGATGAGCTTGGCGCGCGCTATCTCGAGACTGCTTCCCATGCCTATCGCGGACCGCATGGCGACGGCATTGCATCGAAAGATTTCGGCGAATGCGTCGCCAATGCCGATGCCTTTATTCATGTCCAAGATCAGGACGAGCAGGACATTCTCGATTCGAGCGAAGCCATCGATCATGAGGGCGGCTTTGCGGCTGCCGCGCAAATGCTTGGCAATGATGCGCCCGCCTATCACGTGGAAACAACGCGCCCTGGGGCGATTAAAGTGCGCAGTTTGGCCGAGGAGACAGCAAGGGTCGTGCGGGCACGGGCCGGAAATCCGCGCTGGATCGAAGGACAGATGCGGCACGGCCATCGTGGTGCCGCGGAAATCGCCCAGACGCTCGACAATCTTTACGCCCTCGCGGTGTTAAGCGATGCAGTATCGAGCCAGCATTTTGAGATCTTGTTTGAGGCAACCGTCGGAACAACCCAAGTGCGGGACTTTCTTATCGACTCCAATCCGAAGGCCGCGCAGGCAATCGTCAAGCGTTTTGACGACGCGCTTACCCGCGGTTTTTGGCAGACGCGGCGCAATTCCCCCCACGTTTGCCTTGCCAAGATGCGGGACCAACTGGCATGACCGGCGAGACTCAAATGCACAAAGGCTGGTGTCCCAGCGCGCGGCGGCCGATGCGGGTCAAGGACGGGCTGCTTATACGCCTCAAAATCAGTTGCGGCATCCTCTCCGCCGCAGCCATGCGCGGTATCGCGAGAGCCAGTCGAAATTACGGCAATGGCCAGATTGACCTCACGGCGCGCGCCAATTTGCAGATCCGCGGCGTGCGCGAAGACCAGTTGCCGCGCCTCATCGAAGCCCTCGAAGTTTTTGGCCTCATTGATGCGAATGTTGCGGCGGAGCGCGTTCGCAACATTCTGGTGAGCCCGCTCTCTGGCCTTGACGGGCGAGGTGATGCGCAGACCGCCGCGAAAGCGCTCGAAACATCGCTTGCGCAAAACATTGACCTTTACGCATTGCCCGCAAAATTCGGCTTCTTGATCGATGACGGCAGCGCGCTTTCGCTGAGTGGTGTCTCGGCCGATGTAAGGTTCGATTGGGAGGGCAGCGCAGAGTCGTTCTCGATTGCAATCGGAGGTTCATCCAACGACGCAATCGCCCTCGGGCGTTGCGAGGCCAAAAATATTCCGCAAATCGCAATAAGTATCGCCCGGTCTTTCGTAAATCTTGCCTCGGAAATACCGGAGCCGCCACGCAACATGTGGGGCCTCATCGAAACCTGCGGGGCCGATGCAATTGCTGCTGCTTTCGGGCTGGGTGTTCATCGGGCCCGACGGCTGAGTGCAATCGAGGCGCCCTCGCCAATTGGTCTTTTGGTTCACCACGAAAAATACTGCTTTGGAGCTGGCGCTCCGTTCGGCTGTCTCGACGCGGACATGCTTTTTGCCGCAGCGAGCGGGGCTGAAATGTTTGGGACTGGCGAAATCAGGCTTACGCCTTGGCGCGCGCTCATCGTGCCACATGTGCGGGCAGAGCTAGCGCATGTCATGCGCGATCATTTTGCCGCGAATGGCTTGATTGTTGATTGCGAGGATCCGCGCCTGGCAGTCGCTGCTTGTTGCGGCTCGACCACATGCGCCAGCGGCACGAGAGATACGAGATCCGATGCGCTCGCCTTGATGCATTCCGCGCGCCAGCTTTGGAAGGCCGGTGTCGCGCTTCAAATCCTTGGCTGTGGCAAGAGCTGCGGCCGGCAAGCGGGCACGCCTTTGACCCTGACCGCTAATGCAGGACACTACGATCTTGCCGTCGATAAAGCCTTTTCTGGTCATGGTATAACCGAAGCCGGTCAGCTCACGCTGGCGGCGGCCCGCGATAAGCTCGAGACGCTCGCACAAGACACGGGACGGCAGACCAGGGCGGATCGGTCATGACAAGGGCACAAGCTTCGCGCCGCTTCGATTATTTGCGGGATGGTGCCGAAATCTACCGCCGCTCCTTCGCAACGATCCGCGCCGAGTCGGATCTTGCCCGCTTCACAGGTGACGAACAGCATGTCGCAGTGCGCATGATTCACGCCTGCGGGATGGTCGAGATCGCAGCCGACATCGTGTTTTCCAAGGGGGCTGCGGGGCATGCGCGGCATGCCCTTGACCAAGGTGCGCCCGTTGTCTGCGACTCGAAAATGCTCGCGAGTGGTATCATCACGGCGCGTTTGCCTCGTGGCAATGAAATCATCTGTACGCTCGACGATCCCTCCGCCGCTTCGCTTGCGCAAAAGCTCGGGACCACGCGCAGCGCCGCAGCGCTCGAACTGTTGAAGGACAGGCTCGATGGCGCAATCGTCGCCATCGGTAATGCGCCAACGGCCTTATTTCATTTGCTCGAGATGCTTGACGAAATGACTGCGAAGCCTGCTTGTATTGTCGGAATGCCGGTCGGTTTTGTGGGCGCGGAGGAATCGAAGGCAGCCCTCGTTGCATTTGCGCGCGTTCCATTCATCACCATCAAGGGCCGCAAAGGGGGCAGCGCCATGGCCGCCGCCGCATTGAACGCGCTCGCGAGCGATGACGAATGAGCGGCGTGTCTGCATCGCACGGCTGCCTCTATGGCGTCGGCCTTGGCCCGGGCGATCCGGAGCCCGTTACCGTGAAGGGC